>ONGK01000024.1 GCA_900317345.1 uncultured Bacteroidales bacterium
CTTGACATCCAGTTTGGGAGTGATGCCGGCGAACTGGTCGGGCACGATATGAAAGACCTCCGGCCGACGAACGCTACCCAGCGTCTCTGCCGCAGTTCCCTCAAAAGGAATGTCCAGACCTTTTCTAAGCTTGATTGTTTGCATAAAATGTTAATTATTTATTGTTTTGTTGTTTTCGATATTGCGAGATTCCGATACCCGCTTTGAAAAGCGGGCGCAAAGTTACTGCTTTTTTCTCACGTATGCAAATTATTTTTCTTTTTGCTATGCAAATAGTGCAAATTGGCCGTTTATGTAGTGGTAGGGGTTATTGCATCCTTATGGTACTCTTTGAGCCCTTCGATGGGGTCCTTGAGCACAGTGCCCAGCGGCTGTTTCTCGTTCCGCATGGCCTCCTCAAGAATAGGCTTGTAATAATAGGCTATCGAGCCGACAAAACCAATGGGTTCTGTTGCCTTATATTGCACCAGATTCCGCTGGATGAACTGCACGAAATGGTCATAAACCAGCGCGTGGATACGCGGGTCGTCGATGTGGTCCGCGCAGAAGCGCGACAGCTTGGCGAGGAAACGGTTGGGGAACGGCTGGCGGTACACTTTCTCAATGATATCCGCCATCGAGGTGTCGTATTCTTTGAAAAAGAGATTTTTCAGATCGACTTCGTCTGTAGGACCGCTGGCGCTGTTGGATAATTGACCCTTAAGCAGATCGCCGACGAGGCGCTTTCCGAGCACAGCGGCACTGCCTTCATCGCCGAGTATATAGCCCAGCGATGGCACGCACCACTCGATATTCTCGCCGTCATAGAAGCAGCTGCCACTACCGGTGCCGAGAATACATGCCACTCCGGCCTTATGGCCGAGGAGGCCTCGTGCGGCTCCGAGCATATCGGACGCCACATGCACTTCGGCTTTCTTGAACACGCCTTCCAGCGCCTTCTGCACAAACACTTTCTTCTCCGGCGTACAGCCGGCTCCGTAGAAGAACACATGCGTCAGAGTGCCGGCCCACAAGAGCGGCGCAATCTGCGGCAATAACTGGTTACAGATGCTGTTACGCATCGCATCGGAGGTCTGAAAAAGCGGGTTGATACCGTCCGTAAACACGTCCGAGCACTGACCACTGGCGGTGACTAAACACCAGTGCACCTTCGTGCTACCGCTGTCTGCAAGTAAAATCATAAGCTTATCTATCAAGTGTTGCAATTTTGCGGCGCAAAATTACTACAAAAAAATGACATATGCAAATATTCCCGTACTTTTCTTCGTTAGCAGCCATAAAAAATGCGAGCATAGCCGCTATCTATCTGTGTAAAATAGATAAAATTGCATTTTATTTAGCAAAAAAAAATATCCGAATCCTTGCATATGTGCAGTTTTTGTTGTACCTTCGACCTCCTCCCCCATCGATGATGGGGACCCCTTCGA
Source organism: uncultured Bacteroidales bacterium (assembly GCA_900317345.1). Classification (GTDB taxonomy): domain Bacteria; phylum Bacteroidota; class Bacteroidia; order Bacteroidales; family Paludibacteraceae; genus Colicola. Next base: position 1,428 of record ONGK01000024.1, read on the forward strand.
AAGTACGGTCGCGTTCTGCGGGGCATACGCAAAGGCAGGTGTTTTTTGCCAAGCCTAATGGCTCTCCTATTTTACTCAGATACATATCGTCTTATACGAGCATAGCCGCTATCTATCTGTGTAAAATAGATAAAATTCCATTTTATTTTGAAAAAACACCTGAAAGTTTGCATATGTGCAGTTTTTGTAGTACCTTTGCAGGCGGAAACGAATAATCTATGAGAATTGCTATTATCGGAGCAGGGAGCGTTGGGACCAATCTTCACCATGCTTTTGAGCTTAAGGGAATCAAGACGGAACTGGTTCATGCCCGTCCACTTACGGCTGACCCAGCAGCTGTGCGTGCTTTGCCTGCGGCAGAGTGCTATATTTACACGGTGGCGGACCATGCATTGGTGGAGGTGGTGAGTAAGGTACAGGCGCCTCAAGCGCTGCATCTCCATACCTCCGGTTCGATGCCGATGACCATTTTTGGCGACGACAAGCCGCACGCCGGTGTGATGTATTTTCCGCAGAGTTTCAGCCGTGAAGTGCTGATAGACGACTGGAGCGGCATCCCCTGTATCATTGAGGGCCGCAATATCGACGACGTGGCCGCCATCTATTCGCTGGCGCAGAACCTGACAAGCCGTATCTATGAGGCGAACCAGCATGACCGCGAGCGATTGCACATAGCCAGCATTTTTGCCAACAACTACTCGAACCTCATGTTCCGCATCGCTGCGGAGCTGCTCAAAGACACGCAGATACCATTTGAAGCCCTACTGCCGCTCATCGACCGGACGGCGGAGAAGGTTCATACCCTCGCGCCGAAGGACGCTCAGACAGGGCCGGCAAAGCGCAATGACACCGAAGTGATTATGCGTCATCTCAAAGCGCTCGGCGAGCTGAAGGACGGCGAGTTTTTCGTATCCGATATACAGTTCGTGTATATGAACCTGGCGCAGATGATTCAGAATACGGTGCTGGAAGAGAACGAGCGGATGTCGCTTACGGACTTATTATCTCAAGTGCTCGAAGCGTCAGACGCGAAAGCGCGTGGTCGTCAAGCTCAGGCCAGGCGACGCGGATCGTTCCCGGAAGAGTAGGGAGATATTGCACCTTATGTACAAAAAACCGCGCGTGCAAGCGCTGGTGCGAGAGCACGTGCGTGCATGCGAAAGCCGCTTTTCCCTGCGGCCGCTCATTGGTCAGCTCTTCACATGGGAATTCATACAGATGATACCATATGTCTTTCGGGTTTTCACGTCGCCGGAGCAGGGTGTGTTCTCCGCAGACATATATATGAAAATCCAGCCATCTATCGCGCAGTTGCAGCCTCGGTTTGCGAACGGGTAGCAGTTCCGCAGTGCCATGCGCATACGCCATGCAGACACCTTGCAGCGGGCAATCAGAGCAGTTCTCGCCCAGCACAGGCGTGCATTGCAGCGCTCCGAACTCCATGATAGCGGAGTTGAAGAGCCTGGGGTTGTCATGGTCCAGAAGCATCTCTATCTGCTTGTGAAACAGCTTCTTGCCTGCCGTGGTATCAAAGGCCTCATCGATATCAAACAGCCGCGCCACCACGCGATACACATTGCCGTCCATCGCCGGGTAGGGTTTGTTGTAGGCAAAGCTCGCGATGGCGCCGGCGGTGTAATCGCCTATGCCGGGCAGTGAACGGATGTCCTCGAAGCGCGTAGGAAACGGACTCCAGCCCTTCTCCACAATCATCTGTGCCGCCTTGTGCAGATTGCGCGCACGGCTGTAATATCCCAAGCCCTGCCATTCTCGTAGCACCTCTGCTTCCTCCGCCGTCGCCAGCGACTCGACATCCGGCCAGCGGGAGACGAACCGCAAATAGTATTCCATACCCTGCATAACACGGGTCTGCTGCAGAATAACCTCGCTCAACCAGATACAATACGGGTCATCGGTTTCACGCCAGGGCAGCACGCGGCGATGGCTCTCAAACCAGGCATATAAACGGCTATAAATGTACGAGTTGGACATGAAAAATGGTCTCTTGGACAATAAAATTCATAAAAACGAGCACAAAAGTACAAAAAAATTTGCATATATCAAAAAAAAATTGTAATTTTGCCGCGTTTTTCGTCTCAATACGAGTTAATTAACTGAAAAAATAACAGAAATATATAAACACTACTATTATGACAAAAGCAGATCTCATCAGCGAAATCGCAATCTCTACGGGCTATGACAAAAAAACCATCAGCGTGATCGTAGAGGCTTTCATGGAAGGAGTGAAGCAGAATATGGCCAAGGGAGAGAATGTGTATCTCCGCAGCTTTGGCAGCTTCATCCTCAAGACCCGTGCAGCAAAGGTGGCACGTAATATTTCGTCCAGCACCTCTATCAAGGTGCCCGAGCACACTATCCCGGCTTTCAAGGCTGCAGCAGAGTTTGCAGCAGAGGTGCGCGGCGTGAAGATGAAAAAATAATTTAGTACAAATAACATTTTAATTAACAATTTATTATGCCAAACGGAAAGAAGCATAAGAGACACAAGATGTCAACGCACAAGCGTAAAAAACGCCTGCGTAAGAATCGTCATAAGCATAAGTAATTGACGATTGTCATTTAGCTTTGTGGCATAAGACCTGCCTTAGCGTAGGCGGGTTGCCACAAGGCTTTTATTTTATTTAAAACTCAACACAGTATGAAAAGCGAATTGATTGTTGACGTACAGCCGACAGAAATCGCTATAGCGCTGACCGAGGATGACCGCCTTCAAGAGGTGGCGAAAGAGAAAAGAGACCAAGATAATTTTGCCGTAGGCAATATTTACTACGGCCGTGTCAAGAAGGTCATGCCGGCGCTCAATGCGGTATTCGTGGATGTAGGTCATGAGAAAGAAGCTTTTCTGCACTATTTGGATTTAGGTTCTCAGTTTCGTACGCTGCAAACGTATGTGACCAAAGCCGTTTCGGATAAGCGCCGCGTGCCGGTTATCACCAAGACACCGCGCCAGCCCGAAGTAGGCAAAGAAGGACAGATAGCCGATGTGCTCAAAGTGGGTGACCCTATTCTGGTGCAAGTTTCCAAGGAACCGATAAACACCAAGGGCCCGAGGCTCACAGCCGAGATATCCATCGCAGGACGAAATATCGTTCTCATGCCCTTCACCGACGGCGTCATGGTCAGCCAGAAAATCAAACGCGAGGCAGAACGCCAGCGTCTCAAACAACTGATGCTCTCTATCAAACCTGCGGGTTTCGGCATCATTGTTCGTACGGTTGCGGAAGACAAGCGTGCCGCGGAATTGGACAATGAGCTGCGATTGCTGCTCGACCGATGGGAGCAAACCGTTAAGACACTCCAGAAAATCGAGCCCGTGAGTCTTGTGAGCGAAGAAATGGGCCGGACGCTCGGTATCATCCGGGATGTACTCAGCCCCGATTTCACATCCATCCAGATTAACGACAAAGCCATCTATGATGATGTGCACCACTATCTGGAGCTCATCGCACCCGAGAGTGCGAAAATCGTTAAGCACTACACCGGCACACAACCTATTTTTGACCACTTTGACATCACCCGCCAGATGAAGACGGGACTCGGCAGAACGGTCGGTTTCAAGCATGGGGGATACCTCATCATCGACAAGACCGAAGCACTGTTCTCCATTGATGTCAATTCAGGCAGCAAGAAAATTTACGAGGACCAGGAGGAAAATGCGTACCAGTTCAACATGTTGGCTGCGGATGAGTTGGTGCACCAGTTGCGGTTGCGCGATATCGGAGGCATCATCATCGTCGATTTCATCGACATGGATAGCAAGGAGCACCAGCAGCAGTTGTACGACTACGTAAGGAAACTGATGGAGCGCGACCGCGCTAAGCATAACGTGCTCCCGCTCAGTAAGTTCGGACTCATGCAGATCACGCGGCAACGCGTGAGACCGGCGGTGGAAGTGCAGGTGGAGGAGACATGCCCCACCTGTGGCGGAAAAGGGAAGATTCAACCCTCCATCCTCTTCACGGAGCAGTTGGCCGAGCAGATAGAGCATGAGTATGAGCAGCACGGACGAGGATTGCAGTTGCATCTGCACCCATTCATCTACGCGTATGTGACACGCGGATATTGGTGGAGCAGCCTTGCCAGCCGATGGAAAAGGCAATACGGCGTCAAGGTCGTTGAGAATCAGTCCCTCGGAATGCTCGAAACCCGATTTGTTGCAGAAAAGTAAACAAAGAAATAGAGAGACCGCACGGCCTCTCTATTTTTATTATTTTGCACTTGGAACGCTTACACCTCCGGAACTTCCTCTTCCGCGCCGGGCACATAGCGTTTGAGCACACGCGCCACGCCGGTTGTCCAGCTGTTGATGGAGTCATTGTCCATCTGCAGGCCGCTAATCATATGCACCACCTGGTCAATCGGCATTCCGTAACGGAGCACGCCGGAAATCAAGCGAGCATAGTTCCAGAACTCGCGGTCGAACTTATAGCTCAGCCCTTCTACCGTCGTCTTGAAACCGCGCGTGTTGACAAACTGGAAGTCATAGCGCTTTTGTCCGTCGGGTTGCACCACTTTGATGATTTTGCCGTGCGTCACGCTTTTCGGAAGCGCGATACCCATCTCGTCATCCGCCAGACCCGTGAATATCTCATACGGACGGCCGTCTTTCAGGCCGACGAATGCAATCCATTTGTCTTTCTGGTTCTGGAAGCGCACCACGTCGCACTCCAACTCAATCGGTCGCTTTAGTAGCGTAGTGTTTTCTTGTATTTCCATATCGTTAGTCTTTTGTCGTTATTCTCGCGGCGCAACTGGTCTCGCCCTGTGCATTTTTCTGCAAGTATTGCACGCCGTCAGGCGTCACCAGATAGCAGGTCTGCAGCTCTTCGCCGAGCATTGCCTCTTTGCTGTAGTTGATATCCAGCCGCACGGTTTTGCCATAGTAGTCGGGCAGGTATGCATCGGTCATCGATTGCAGGTAGCGGCAACTGTTGCAGTGACCGTTGTAATCGATATCCGAATAAACGATTTTGTGCGCCACAACGCCTGTGGGCTCAGGGATAGTGGTCATCCGCACACGATCCATATTCAGCACTTCGCCGTCCACGCTGTCAGCAAAAATAGGGTCGTCAAAGCAGTTCACAATCTCGCGTTTGTGCAAGTCCAGAACGGCCCACACACTTTTGCATTGCCCGATGAGTTTATCGCCGGCATAGATGCGAAAATCACGGGTGCTCAGCATGTGCACATTGCTCTCTATCCATGTCTCAAACCGCACTTTCTGGCAGTGGGTCGGCAGTTCGTACATCTCCACGCTCAACCGCGTCAAAATCCATGTCAGCCCCCGTGGGTGCAGTTGCTGGATGCCGAAGCCCAGCTCGTCTGCTACTGTGCCTGCCACTTCCAACAGGTAGTTCTCCAGGTTGAATAGCCGCAGTTTCTTCTGCGCGTCAACCTCCTGGTATTTTATCTTGTATTCGTAGTTATATTTCATGTGTCGTAATTTAATTACGGTATTCCGTTATTCTTTTAACCAGCGGTCAAGCCATCCTCGGAACTCACGCTGCCAAAGAATACCGTTTTGCGGCTTCAATACCCAGTGGTTCTCATCCGGGAAAATCAATAACTCTGCCGGCACACCGCGCATCTTCGCTGCATCAAAGGCAGCCATCGCCTGGTTGGCCAGAATACGGTAATCTTTCTCGCCGTGGATACACAGAATAGGCGTATCCCATTTGTCCACAAACCGATGCGGGCTGTTGGCGAACGTACGCTGCGCAATCTTGTTGTCTTTCTCCCAGTATGCGCCGCCCATATCCCAGTTAGCGAACCATTTCTCTTCGGTCTCGAGGTATTGCATCTCCAGGTTGAAAATACCGTCGTGCGCGATGAAGGCTTTGAATCGGCCGTTGTGGTGACCCGCAATCCAATACACGCTGAAACCGCCAAACGATGCACCGACGCAACCTAAATGGTCTTTATCCACATACGGCTCTTTGCAGAACTCGTCGATGGCGCTGAAATAATCCTTCATGCACTGGCCTCCGTAGTCGCCCGAGATCTCTTCGTTCCACTCCTTGCCGAAGCCCGGCAGGCCGCGTCGGTTCGGCGCCACGATGATATAATCGCCTGCGCTCATCATCATAAAATTCCAGCGGAATGACCAGAACTGGCTCACAGGACTTTGCGGACCGCCCTCGCAGTACAGAATGGTCGGATATTTCTTATTCGGGTCAAAATGCGGCGGGTAAATGATCCAGGTCAGCATGTCTTTGCCGTCCGTCGTCTTCTGCCAGCGCGGTTCTACAGTTGAACGCTCGATCTGGTCGTAGATATTATCGTTCTCGTGCGTCAGCTGTTTGAGTTCGATGTAGCCGTCTATCTTGTCAAGCGCAGCGGCTACGTCCAGCTCCACAATCTCGTTGGCCTCGCGCATCGAGTGGCGCAATAAATAGGCATAGTGGTCGCACACGTCGCCTAAAGACACGTCAAACTGTCCTTCCGTCAGCTTTGCGCACCAGCCTTCCAGCCCCATTGCCCACAGATGAACGGTGCCCTGAATAACAGCGGTACCGAGCAGCACGGAGTCGTTATACCATACAAACTCATCGATATTCGTATCCAGGTAATGGCTGATGAAGCGTTTCTCTCCGGTTTTCAGGTTCATCACCATCAGCCGGTTCTGGTCGCTCTCGTAGCCGTCACGCTCCATGGACAGCCATGCAATCCATTGACCGTCAGGCGAATAGCTCGGATTGGTGTCGTAGCCGTGGTTGTCTGCGGTGATGTTACTATCCTCTGTCCTTTGCCCCTTGTCCCTTTGTACTTGATAGAGATAGATGCAGCTGTTCGTGCTCACGGCGTAGTCCAGACCGGTTTTCTTGCGGCAGGTGTACGCTATCTCTTCGTTGTTCGGGTTCCACGCCAGCTGCTCCACGCCGCCGAATGGCTTCATCGGGCATTCGAAAGCCGTGCCCTCCAGGATATTCACGCCTTCACCGATTTTTGCGCTTTTGATACGCTCGCCCTCGCCGTAATAGCTGATTTCCAGCGTGTGTACAAACGGTTGCGGAATGGTCTCCACCCATTCATCCCAATGTTTGTACATCAGGTCGTCATACACGCGTCCTGAGGCTAACGGCAGGTCCGGATATTTGTCTTTGGTGCTCTGCACATCGGTACGCTTCACTTCTTCTATGAGGATAATCTTGTCCCGCATCGGCGAGAGCAGGAAGCCTTCCACATCTTCTGCTCCCTCCACTTTCACTTCCTCTTTGTCACGGCGCAGATAGAGCTGTCCGCCGCGCAGATAAGCCAGCCAGCCGCTGCAGCCGAACCATGCAGGCTCGTAGCCCACAAACTCATCGCACACCGTCATGTCCTCAAAAGGATTGCATACGCGTATCCATCCGGTCGAGCGGTTCTCCTCCACGCTGTAATAACGCACCGTGTAAGCCAGCAAGCCGGTCTCGATATCTGCTTGAACGCCACCGATACGACCCATCGCCCATAATCCTTCGGGCGTCAGACGACCGCCTTCGATGGTTATCTGAGGTTTCGTAATCGGCGCTTTTCCTTCGCCGTTGGCATCAACTCGTTCGCCGTTGTTTCGGCAGCTCGCGCCAACTAAAGCCATTACTGCCATAAGAAATACCTGTATTTTTTTCATTGTTCACAAAATTAGCATGCAAAATTACTACAAATTTTTCAAATTTGCAAATATTTGTATCAAAATTGTAAAAAACGCGTAATTATTTGCACATTTGCAATTTTTGTTGTAATTTTGTACGCAGAAACGTATAATAACACAAAAATATGAATGTAAACTATCTTGAGTCGCGACATATCGGACTCACCGAGGAAGACGAGAAACAGATGCTGAAGGCCGTTGGCGCTGAGTCAATGGAGGCGTTGGTCAAGGAAACCATGCCGGCGGATATCCTGTTGCCGGAGGGCATTGAGTTGGATGAGCCGGTTACGGAGCAAGTGCAGTTGGAGATGGCGGACACCATTCTGCTTAACAACGCACCTGCGCGCTCCTACATCGGCCGAGGGTGGTATGGCACCATCACACCGGCTGTCATCCGCCGCAACATGCTGGAGAACCCTGTGTGGTATACTTCGTATACGCCCTACCAGGCAGAGGTGAGCCAAGGCCGTTTGGAGGCGCTCTTTGTCTTCCAGACCATGATTAGCGATTTAACAGGTCTGCCCCTCGCTAACTGCTCGCTGCTCGACGAAGCCACTGCAGCTGCGGAGTCGGTAACAATGATGAGGAATATCGCCAGAAGCCAACGCCAAAACCAACGCACCAAAGTGTTCGTGGACGAGAAGATATGGCCGAACACCTTATCTGTATTGCGTACACGCGCCGCGGGCCAGGAGATCGAGATTGTGAAAGGTTCATACGCCGACTTCACGCCCGATGAGTCGTTCTTCGGCGCACTCGTGCAGTGGCCCAACAGCGATGGTGCTATCGAAGATTACGAGGCATTCATAGACGATTGCCATGCCGCAGGATTGAAAGTAACGGTTGTGGCGGATCTGATGGCGCTTGCATTGCTCAAACCGCTTAACGCCGATATCATGTGCGGCACGGCGCAGCGTTTCGGCCTGCCGATGGGATTTGGAGGACCGACAGCCGGATATATGGCCACGCGCGATGAATACAAACGCGACATGCCGGGACGTATCATCGGTCTGAGCAAAGATAAATACGACCATCCCGCATATCGCTTGGCGCTCCAGACACGTGAGCAGCATATCAAGCGTGAACGCGCCACATCGAATATCTGCACGGCGGAGGCGCTCTCTGCGATGATGGCGGGAATGTATGGCGTGTACCACGGTGCGGAAGGAATACGGGAGATAGCCGAAGGTATCCACGGCAAGGCCGTCTATCTGAGCGAGATGCTGCAGGCCTACGGTTTCAGCCAGGAGAACGCAGAGTTCTTCGATACCCTCAAAATCAGCATGGACGAAGAGGCCAAGGCGAAAGCCAAAGCCAAAGCCGAAGAACTGGGCATCAACCTCTATTATGATGAAGCAGGATGGGTAGGCTTGTCCGTTGATGAGACCGTCGATATAGATGATATGAACGACCTGATAGAGCTCTTTGCTGAGGCGTCCGGAAATATGCCGCAGTATGAGGAGTCGGACGAAGCGTTCGAAGGGTTGTGGGCGATTGATGAGAGCCGTGTACGTGAACTCGATTTCATGCAGGAGCCCGTCTTCAAGCTCTATCATACCGAGACAGAACTGATGCGATATCTCAAGCGCCTCGACCGCAAGGATATCAGTTTGGCTACGTCTATGATTCCGCTGGGTTCATGTACGATGAAGCTCAATCCTGCCGCTGCCATGATTCCCGTTACATACGGAGCAGCCATGGCGGTTCATCCGATGGCGCCGGCTGAGCAGGTAGCGGGCTATGCTACTATCATGGAGCAGTTGCAGGAGCAGTTATGCGCCATCACGGGATTCGATGCATGTACGCTCCAGCCTACATCCGGAGCGGCAGGCGAATATACGGGACTCGTGGTCATCCGTGAATACCTCCGACGCCATGGCCAAAGCCAGCGTAAAGTCTTACTGATTCCTGCTTCTGCACACGGCACCAACCCTGCCTCTTGTATGCAGGCGGGATTCACGCCTTGCGTGGTCAAATGTGATGAGCAGGGCAATACGGACCTCGAGGATTGGAAGGCCAAAGCAGAGGAGAACAAGGATGTTCTCGCCGGATGTATGATTACGTATCCTTCCACGCACGGTATTTTCGAGCAAGCTATCCGTCAGATGATAGACATCATCCATACCAACGGCGGATATGTATATATGGATGGCGCGAATATGAATGCGCAGATCGGATGGACGAATCCTGCCTATATTGGCGCCGATGTATGCCACCTCAACTTACATAAGTCGTTCGCTTCTCCGCATGGAGGCGGCGGACCCGGAGCAGGAGCGGTATGCTGCACGGAGGAAATGGCTGATTGTCTACCGACGGACGATGCCAACCGTGTGTCTTCGGCTCTCTACGGAAACGCGAATATGGCGCTCATCTCGTGGGGATATATAGCGATGATGGGCGCGGAAGGGCTACGCCATGCTACTGCTGCGGCTATCCTATCGGCAAACTATATGGCGAAGCGGCTTAAGGATGCCTATGGCATCGTCTATACCGGTGCGACAGGAAGGGTAGGGCATGAACTCATACTCGATTGCCGCCAGTTCCACGCAATAGGTATTACCGAGGCGGATATCGCAAAGCGTCTGATGGACTATGGCTATCATGCGCCGACACTCTCTTTCCCGGTACACGGAACCTTGATGGTTGAGCCTACCGAGAGCGAGTCGCTCGTGGAGATAGACCGTTTCTGCGATGTGCTGCTGCAGATTCGTCAGGAGATTGCGGACATTGAGTCCGGAAAGGCGGACAAGACGGATAATCTCCTGCTCAACGCGCCGCACCCGGAGTACGAAGTCGTTGCGGATGAATGGACGCATCCTTATAGCCGCAAACAGGCGGCATATCCGACGGAGTGGGTGGCGCAGACCAAGTTCTGGTGCCCGGTCGGAAGAGTGGATAATGGTTTCGGGGATCGCAATCTGGTAGCTAAGTTCTGATGGCACGAAGAAGAATTCAACATCCTAATATCCGCGAGCACTTGAGGCAGTACAGGCGTATGTTGCCATGGATCACATTGAAGGAACTGCTGATGATTGCCATTAGCACGATTCCTTATGCTCTTGCGGTCAACCAGCTTCTGGTCCCGCATGCTATTGTCGGAGGAGGAGTAACAGGTCTCTGCGAGATCATTTATTTTGCTACGAATACGTATGTGCCTATCTGGCTCTCCAGCGCATTGATCAATGTGCTGTTGCTTGTCATTGCGGCGCTTACTGTCGGGTGGAGATATGCGCTTAAAACGATTTGGGGTGTCATGTGGCTCACTATCTGGCTTAAAGTTATTCCTATCGCTACGGTACCTCTCCTTACCGATTCGTTCATGGCAGTGGTCGTCGGGGGACTGTTCACAGGCTGTTTCCTCGGTATATGCTTCCTCAATAACGGCTCTACCGGAGGAACGGATATCATTGCGATGATTGTGAATAAGTACCACCATCTGCCGATGGGACGTGTCTTGCTGATGGCGGATATGACTATTATCTCCTCGGCTTTCTTCCTGCCTACTATCCAAGCTGCAGGTACACAAGGCGCGATAGAGAAGATCCTCTTCGGTCTCACTTACACCTTCATGTCCTCTACGGCGGTGGACTGGGTGATGAACCGGATGAGGCAGTCCGTCCAGTTCATGATCTTCACCCAGAAACCCGATGAGATAGCGGAAGCTATTATCACCCAGGCGCACAGGGGATGTACGTTCCTGGAGGCGGAAGGAGGATATAGCAAACAGTCGATGAAGGTTGTCACGACCATAGCACGTTCTTATGAATCGGCTACGATCTTCCGGCTTGTCCGGTCAATCGATCCCAATGCTTTTGTCAGCCAGAGTCAGGTCCGAGGTGTCTTCGGACAGGGCTTTGACCCTATGGCTAACGGCAAATAACAGTTGTTCCTTTCTCGCGCATTTTTGCGCGAGCTAACTCTTAATTGTGAATTGTAAATTGTGAATTGGTATGCGCTACAGTCAGTTAGTCAATCCCCATAACACGCCGCAAGTATCGCGCGCAAGAACCGTCTTCGAGTACTTGGTTATTATCATAGGCATTGCCCCTATGGCGCTTATGGTTAACTGGGTACTTCTGCCGCACGCTTTTGTAGGCGGAGGGCTCACGGGTATATGTTCTGCTATTTATTATCTGACGGACGGGCTTTTCCCCTCTGTCTTTCCCGAGTATGGCGGTGCTATCCCGGTATGGCTGACCACGTTCGTCTTCAATGCCATCCTGCTGCTCATTGCGGGCTTCACGGTCGGATGGCGCTTCTGTATCAGAACGATGGTCGGAGTGGCGGCTATCACGTTCTGGTATCGCGTCATACCTATTCTGCCTGAACCCATCATTGACAATGCATGGCTTGGGGCGATTATTGGCGGTTTTGTCTTCGGACTTAGTCTGGGATGTGTATTGGCGGTGAACGGCTCCTCCGGAGGTACGGATATCGTAGCGATGATTGTGAACCACTATCGCAATATCTCGCTCGGGAATATTATGATGCTCTGCGATATCCTCGTCATCGCTTCAGCCTTCTTCCTTCCGCTTCCGCATTCTATGGAGTTGGAAGGAGGAGATCCTACCTACCTGCATATCAAGCGCGTGTTGTACGGTATGGCGATGACCATCTCGTATACCCTGGCGGTCGATTGGATTATGTCGCGTCTCCATCGCTCGGTCCATTTCCTCATCTATTCGTCCAAATACGATGAGATAGCCACGGCGATAAATACAACCGTCAATAGAGGAGTCACGGTGTTGGATGGCACAGGCTGGTATTCAAAGAAACCGGTAAAAGTCATCTCTGTTCTTGTTCGCAAGCCGGAAAGCACTTTGGTCTTCAGCATTGTGCACCAGATAGACCCCAATGCCCTCGTCTCTATTGCAGATGTCAGCGGTGTCTTTGGCTCTGGCTTTGATAAGATCAAGGCAAAATAAAAGAAAAATTTGCATAACGTAATTCGATTCCTAGGCATTAGAAATCATATAGTTAAGTTCATATGAATCTTGAATGAGGTTTATATGAGCTTTATATGAGGTTTATAGTTTTGTACGAAATCCGTAGTGGATTGAGAGGTGAATGCGCCGAGGGCTGGGTAGTGTCGAAGCATGGCCGGAAATGTCTTTTTTCTGAAAATTAAAATCTCAAATGCTTGCATATGTCAGAAAAAAGTAGTAATTTTGTCGCAAAATTGTGGTATTAGTTAGTTTTTTATGTTTATTATGAAAAAGAATTTAGCTCTTTTCATTATGGGGCTCGTTTGTCTATCAGCCCTCGAAACTGTATCTGCCCAGGCCTTTGTCGATCTTGGACTTAGTGTCAAATGGTCCACATACAATGTGGGTGCAACAGCCGAGCATGAGTTGGGCGACTATTATGCATGGGGCGAGACTGCTCCAAAGGCGCAATACTCATGGGTAACTTATGCACATGCCAATGGTTCCAACACCACCATCACCAAATACAACTACAACGCTCAAAAAGGTATTGTTGACAACAAATACGTACTCGACTCCATTGATGATGCTGCAGCGGTCAACTGGGGAGGGGCATGGCGCATGCCAACGAAAGCCGAATGGGAGGAACTGCAGGCCAACTGCACCCTCACAACGACAACAGACTACAATGGGACCGGGGTCGCCGGATTCATTATGACCAGCAATGTTCCCGGCTACACAAATCAATCGGTATTCTTCCCTGCTGGAGGTACAAAGGATGGCGGAACTTTAAGATGGAGGGATGAGGGATATTATGCTTCATCTACGCTAAGCGTTTCCTCTTCAGAAATGGCTGAGAATGCAGATTTTATGAAAAGTGGACGAATGATTATGATGTCAACCACACGCATGTTTGGTATGCTGGTTCGGCCGGTTGTGACCAGTTTTGTTATAACAGAGCCGATACTTCCTGCTTCCGGAGAACTGCTGCTTGCAGCAGAGAACACAGTTACTTCTTCTTATATTCCACTAAGCAGAACCCTTTTGGCGGAAGGTGGTTATCGTTGTCAAATGATATATACCGCCGAAATGATTGGTAACCTGCCGGATAGTACCCTCTTCACTTCGCTGACGCTGTTTCCTGCCAATGGCCAAATCATCGACCCTAAGCTTTGGACGATTCGCCTCGGAGAGACCAATCTAAAAAACTTCTCGCTTGGGCAACCCGCCTACCTGACCGATTCCAGCACACTGGTATATACCGGCACGCTGGTTAACAATGCCGGGGAAATAACCATTGATTTTGATACGCCCTACCTCTATCGTGGAGGTAATCTGTTTGTAGAACTCAACATGCCGGATCGCATGTACATTGGATATCTTGATAGTTTCTACGCCATACAGACCTCCAAGGCGCAGAGTATTACCGGCTGTGCAGGCTGGTCGCCGACTCCCCGGTATAACTTGGCGAAGATTCGTCTTGAATACGAACCGGCGCCATCTACTTGCCCCAAGCCATCGGAACTCGCAGTAGATAGCGTCGTTGCAGGTATTAATGCCTTCTTGCATTGGAATAACACCGGCGCGTCCCAATACCTGCTCAAGTGGCAAAGTGCTGTCACACGTGACAGTATGATACTAGCAGACACGGTGGCAAGTCTCACCAATCTCATGCCACAAGAGCAATACCAGGTTGCAGTTGCCTCTATCTGCTCACCGCAAGATACCTCCTTGTTTAAGAAGATGACACTCGTCACCGGCTGTTTGCCTGTGGACGATTTTCCTTGGAATATGAACTTCTCTGCCTTGAACGAGGGTGTATTCTCCCATCCCTGTTGGGAAAACGAGCACATAGCGGGTGATGATACAGATGTGTTTACCGTGTTCAAGTTTAACAACGACCCGGAAAAGGTGCTCCGTCTGGGTTGGATGCCTGAGGGCAATATCACGCGGCTGTCGTTGCCTGAGATGGATTTTTCTCCCACCGCATCCTATGAGTTCAGCCTCAAGTTCGAGCGTATTGCGCCGGCTTCCTACCTAGGCGATTCATTTGGCGAGGAAGGTATTCGTATCTATCAGGGAGATAGCCTTTTAGGATTTATTTCCCACGACTATACGGTTGCCGACACACTTCACGGCGTGCCCTCCGAAACGCAAGAAGGCATGTACACCTATACATTTATGCTGCCTTATTCGGGATTACAACGGATAGTGATAGAAGGTGTGAGTCAAGATGGTTTCTCCATGTACATGCGTGACTTTCAGGTGCGTGAGATTCCTACCTGCTTCGTATCCAAAACGATGCAGATGGACTCTATCTCTACACGATCCGCCTCGTTCAGTTGGACTTCTGTTTCCGGAGAATCTGAGTGGCAAATCCGCTACCGTGTGAACGATACGGAGGCTTATCAAATCGACACCGTGGTCGGCACACCGCAGTATGTGATTGGTAATTTGCGACCTGTAACTTCGTATAATTTTGAGATTATCCTGCACGCTATTTGTGGCACACAGTTGAGTCCGGATAGCCTTATCTATCGCGTGTCCGGCACAACACAATGTTCCTGTCCAGCGCCTACCAACCTGCGCGTAGAAGATGCTGATACAACTTCCATTACGTTTGCTTGGTCATCGGATGCGCCATCGTACCATGTGCTGGTGGCATCTCCGGACAGCGTGATACGAATAGATACTATCGTGAGTGACACCACTCTGACTATCAGCGGATTGGTGAATAGCACTGCCTATCGCTTTGCTATGAGTGTAGTAGCTGTTTGTGGTATAGATGATGAGTCGGATGTACTCTACGACAGCTGGGTAGAGGCTGCTACCGAATGTGTAACGATTGCTTCGCTTCCTTGGGTTGAAGACTTCGAGAGAATGCCCGGTAATATTGCTCCGGCCTGTTGGACGATGCATGGCGTAAGTCGTCAATACTTGACCTTTGGTAGTGTTGAGACAGCTAAATTCGGATACACAAACACGTCTGTAACATATACTGCGTTGAGTTTTAGTTATGGTTATGGGGAAGGACAAACAGCCGTATTGCCGACGATTGAGGATACAATTGACCTTTCCCAAGCGGAACTGAGTATCACCTATTGGTGCTACGAAGATGATCCTGGCAGCATATTTGGGAGTCCCCAAACCTTTGGCAAGATGGAAATAGGTGCGATGTCAGATCCATCGGATTTGATAACGTATGTCAAGCTGGCAGATATACCGCAGAATAAAGATTTTATCAATTGGGCACAGTTTAATCTACCCCTAACATCTATTCCTGCCGGCTATCAGTATTTGGCCATCCGCTATAAGGATGGAGTAAATGATGGCTCTGCGTATATTCGGGAGATTCGCTTGAGTATGATACCACAGGTAAACGGCATTCTCTCTCCTGCTACCACAGATGAGACTATTCAGAAGATTATTCGTAATGGTCAACTGATCATCCGTCGCAATGACACAGACTACAATGCAGTAGGGCAAAGGTATTAGGATGAAAGTTATAGGCTTCACGCGAGACTCAGATGGAAAAAAGAATAAGGAAAAAAAGGCTTTTTTATACCGATATTCTTGCACATCTCAGAAATAAGTAGTAACTTTGCGACCGAATTTGAACGCAAGGGTACTATAAAAACGACACCCGATAGTTTGACTTGCGTCAGGGTTCTAAAATTAAATACATGAAACGGCTATTTATTATATTCCTTTCCTGTCTCTGTCTGACGGCTTGTCACCAAAGCACGGCAACAAAGAGTACGGAAAAGACAACCGCAGAGTATAACATCTTGTTGGAAAGCATTAAAAGGGCTACTCTGCAATATGTGGATCAGTTAAACCAACAATATGAGGAAGATCCCATTGAGCCAACAAACGTTTCTGTCCGCTGGTCTCGCTATCCGGATAAGATGGTATTGGTGAGTTTTAATGCAGTCGATTACACTTTGGCTTTGGTGGATTATCAGGATACCACTATCTCGGACATCCTATCAGACTTTTATGATGTTGAATGCGATAAAATAGACGGCATCGGCTTGAGCGATTCTGTTAAGATTAGGAACCATTTCAAACGTGGGTATCAATTGAATGATCAGTTGCTGACCATCTCCGATTCCGATATATATGTCTTAAAGGACTATAGAGCTGAACCTATTACCGGAAGGAATTTTAGTGATACGTTGCTCTTTGAATTATCAGAAACAACCTATTCCATTGAGAGCGGTAAGTTTGTCAAGATGCAGCACCAAGACACCACGTTAAGGCATTATCAATGGTCTGTAAAATCTTATTTTAAGGAGTGGATGTATAATAACTACTTGGCGAGTTTGTATGAAGAAATCATGAGGAACGAGACTATCACAGACAAGGAACTTTTACAAGCTATGCCCAAAAACAAGGAACAATACGAGGTGTATGATTATGAATGTAACTACCCGTGTAACTTTCGGTCTTTGGTATTCGACAGCATAGCGATAGCTCGTTCTAAAGACCAACCGCTCTTTCGGGATGCATATCTTAGAATGGGTCAATGGTCAGACGGAGCTGCTTCTGAGTTACTTTTTGAAGGACATTACCCGCTTTTCTTCCATCTGGATTCCGTATATTTCCGGGATGCAGTCCGCCGTATCTTACCGAAATACATAGATGTGTTCGAGGACGATAGTATTGCCGATGAATTTGGAGACGAAGGATGGCTCAAATGGACCCGCGAGCACAAAGAAGAAATTTTAGACTCGTATCATCGCCGGTACAATCATTGAGGGATTCGAAAATTATGAAATATGCGTATATGCTACCCATAAGCGTCAAAAACGATTATGGAATGTAGCATAACGCAGATGAGTAATAATCGTGCGAGGGTTTATCCCGAGCTAAGAACTCCCGATCGGGGGTTGAGAAGGCCCTCATATCCGAATAAAAGAAATAGGGACGCCCCTTGTGGGTATCCCTATTCTTTTACCGCGGAGAGTGAGGGATTCGAACCCCCGATACGACGTAATGCGTATACCGCATTTCGAGTGCGGCTCTTTCGACCACTCAGACAACTCTCCTCGCACCTTTACTGCGAAAAAGCGTGCAAAGGTACAACAATTTTTTGAAATGACCAAATATTTTGGCAAAAAAATGCTATTTTGCCTTTATTTTGTCAAAACCGGACCCAAAGACACCACCTACATCGGCAATTGACACAAGCGCATTCGGGTCTATCTGATGAACAAGACTGAACACGAGCGAGCTCTCCGGCTTGCGTACCAATACCGAAATCACCTTCACCGGTTGCTTGGAATACCAACCCGTTCCATCCAGCACGGTCACACCCCGGTTCACGGTCGTGTTGATAGCCGTCGCTATCTCGTCGTACTTAGCCGAATAGATGAGGAAATGGACAGAGCGGTTGAAGCGTGCCATGATCCAATCGACTGCCACCGTATAGGAGATGGTCATCGCCACACCGTAGAGCACACGTTTGATTTGCAGATAGGTCGGATTACCGCCTTCCTTGAGCATCGATTCAGGTAAGGGCAGGAAGAAAGCCGAGAGGATGATGACGATATCGCACGCCAACATGATGTTACCCAGCGATATATTGCGGTAATGATTAACGATCATCGCTACGATATCCGTGCCTCCCGACGAACCGTTCGCAGCCAGCACACATCCGAGACTAAGACCAAACACAAATCCGCCGATGATAGCACCTAACCACGGGTCTGCGATGATGGGTTGCGGTAAGATCGGTATGATTCGGTACCAGAACGTGATAGCAGCTACGCCGACCATGGTTCGGATACAGAAACGCCAGCCCACCGTCAGTCCGGCTATAAGAAGCAGAATCGCGTTAAACACAAAGGTCGTCAGCCACACCGGGATAGCGCCGCCGTACTCCGGAAAGATAGAAGGAAACAGTCCTCCGGTCACATAATAGATCGCGGAACAGATACCTGTCAAACCGCCTCCCACAAACGCATGCGGCAGTAACACCCAGTTGACCATCAATGCCATCGGGAAGATGCCGAAGATGATCATAAAGTACTCAAATACGGTACGCACACGCGACTCGTGCTGTGCCATATTATGCGGGTTGACAAACGAACTATATCGTAACATACCTATAACCTTTAACCTTTCGCCTTTAGCCTTTAACCTTTCGCCTTTAGCCTTTCGCCTTTACTTCCCATTCACCATAGGGTCGAATCCTTGCCCGAACACACCGCGCACCTGACTCTGGCTGACAAACGCATTCGGGTCAATCGCTCGCACGAGACGGAAGATGGTAGCTGACTCATACGAACGGGCGATGGTCGTCACTACTTTCATCGGTTTCTTATTATATCCCCCTTCCGCTTCCAAGAACGTGCAGCCGCGATGTGCCTGCGTGATGATGGCATGCGCTATCTCTTCGGGTTTCTGCGTGAAGATCATGAACTGTACCGATTGCCTCATGCGGTTCATCACCAAATCCACCGCCGTGGATAGCATGAACGTATAAGTGAGACCGAACAGGATCTTCTCAATGGCGCCCTGCAAACCCGCCGCCTGGATGGTAGGCAGGAAGAACGCGGACGAGATGATGGTCATGTCGGCAAACAGCAGCACGCGTCCCATCGGCAGATGGTGGTACTTATTGACAATCATCGCCACGATATCCGTTCCTCCGGTAGAACCGTTGTTCAGGAAACAGATACCTAAGAAACAGCCGGTGAACAGGCCGCCAATGACGACTGCCATAAACGGGTCGGTCAACAAAGGCACCGTAGCGATCGGAATCACTTTAAGCCAGACCGTGAGCCACAGCACACCCCATATGGTACGCAGGGCATAGCCTCTTCCTACCGTGAGGGCGGCTATGATGAGCAGAATGATATTAATGAGCGCGCTACTGAACCAAATCGGCACATACGTCCCGGTCGCAAAATAGATGATCTCGCACAGACCGGTCACACCCCCGCCTACGATGGCATGAGGAACGAGCAACTGGTTGACTGTCAGTGCATACGGAATCGTACACGCGATAATCAGCAGCAACTCTTTGACGGTTATCCACGGCAGTACACGGTAATACGACCGTAACTGCTCACGTAGTTTATGTCGTTGTTTGATTTCCATTTCAGAATCTTGCCACGAGGTTTCTATCTCCCCATCCATTATCCACACGACCGACCGGACACCAGAATTTCGTTTGGGCCACCCACTCGGTCGGATACGCCGCTTCGCGACGGCTATACGGGTGCGACCACTCGTCTGCCACCACTTCGTACTCCGGGTGCGGTGCGTTCACCAGCACATTGTCCGTTTTGTCCGCTTTACCGCTCTCGATGTCCGCTATCTCCTGACGAATCTGCAGCAGCACGTCACAGAAACGGTCGATCTCTACCAATGACTCGCTCTCCGTCGGCTCGACCATCAAGGTGCCATGAACCGGGAAGGACAAGGTCGGTGCATGATAGCCGTAGTCCATCAGACGCTTGGCAATGTCCGCTTCTGTGATACCGATGGCATGAAACTGACGGCAGTCCAGAATGAGTTCGTGTCCTACCCGACCGTTCTTACCGGTATAAACGATGCCATAGGCATCCTTCAGTCGTTTGGCCATGTAGTTCGCCGAGAGGATAGCCGCAGCTGTGGCATGACGCAGACCCTCTGCTCCCATCATGGCGATATAGCCCCATGAGATAAGTGCGATATCGGCATTACCGTACAACGCAGCCGATACACGGTTCGCATCCTCCGTCGGCAGGCAGTCTGCCAATTCGGAAGTACAGCACACAGCACCTGCTCCCGGTCCGCCACCTCCGTGAGGAGCGGCAAAGGACTTATGCAGATTCAGGTGACACACGTCTGCACCGATATAAGCCGGATTGGTCCAACCGATCTGCGCGTTCATGTTCGCGCCGTCCATATAAACGAGTCCGCCGTTCGTATGAATGGCCTCGATCATCTCGCGGATGGCTTGTTCGAAGATACCGTGCGTGGACGGGTACGTGATCATACAACCTGCCAGCACGTCTTTGTTCTCCTCCGCTTTCGCTTTCCAGTCTGCCAAGTCCGTGTTACCCTGCTCGTCGCACTTAACTACGCAAGGCACAAATCCCGCTTGTACACACGAAGCCGGGTTCGTTCCATGCGCGGATGCCGGAATGAGCAACACATTACGCCGGGTCTGACCCTGACGACGCAGGTACTCGCGAATAACGACCAGTCCGGTATATTCGCCCGCCGCGCCGGAAGTCGGCTGCAACGTGCAGGCATCGAATCCTGTGATGGCGCATAACTGGTCTTGGAGTTCTTCCATGATCGTCTGATAGCCGGCCACCTGTTCAGCAGGAGCCAACGGATGCACATCCGTCGCACCGCTCATGGTGATCGGAATCATCGCCGCAGCCGGGTTCAACTTCATCGTGCAACTGCCTAACGGAATCATCGAAGTAGCCAACGATATATCCTTGCGATCCAGGCGCTTGAGATAGCGCATCAATTCGGTCTCCGTATGGTATTTCTTGAACACCTCTGCCTGCAGATAGTCGATGTCGCGTACGCGGTTCTCGTCGATTGCCCAGAGTCCTTCGAACGCCTCGTCGCTCTCTTCGTACATCGGCATATTGCCGGAAGCCTCAGCGAACAGTTCGATCAGGTCGTTCATGTCATCTATATCCACCGTCTCGTCGATAGACAGACCGATCCAACCCTGCGGGTCATAGTACAGGTTGATTCCGAGTTCCTCGGCCTTCTCCTTTAGTCCTTCCGCCCATTCGCCATTAACCCTTATCTTCAGCGTATCAAAGAACTCCACGTTCTCCTGCTCGTAGCCGTATGCCTGCAGCATCTCGCTCAGGTACACAGCTTTGCCGTGAATACCTTCGGCTATCTCGCGGATACCTTCCGCTCCGTGATAGACGCCGTACATACCTGCCATCATCGCCGACAGCGCCTCCGCGGTACAGATGTTCGATGTGGCCCGTTCGCGTTTGATATGCTGTTCACGGGTCTGGAGCGCCAGACGGTAAGCGGGAAGCTCGTACTTATCCTTACTCAGACCGATGATACGTCCCGGCATGTCGCGTTTGAACTCATCACGCGTCGCCATATATCCTGCTGTCGGACCTCCAAAGCCCATCGGCAAGCCGAAGCGCTGCGCCGTACCGCACATGATATCCGCGTCCAGCGGTTTGAGCAGAGCCAATGCCATGAGGTCTGCCACCACCGTCACTTTCAGTCCGGCCGCATGACAATCCTCAATAAACGTCTCGTAGTCCTCAATGGCACCGTCGCTGTTGGGCCATTGAACCAATGCGCCGAAATAGTCCGCTGTCGGTTCAAAATCCGCATAACTGCCGGTCACAATCTCGATGCCTTGTCCCGCAGCGCGCGTACGCAATACCGATAAGGTATTCGGCCATATTTTCTCATCTACAAATACTTTGGATACTTTGTTCTTCACCTGTTCGCGGCAACGCAGATTGACGAGCAGTTGGCCAAGGGCAGTCCGGTTAGGTCACTAATCATCGTCTGGAACACAAACAACGCTTCCAATCGTCCTTGACTTACCTCAGCCTGGTACGGTGTGTAACTGGTGTACCAAACGGGGTTCTCCAACATGTTCCTGCGGATCACGGCCGGTGTGATGGTTCCGTACCATCCGCGACCGATATAGGAGCGGTACGGCAGGTTCTCGTTCAGCAGCACATCGGCATTCTCCAGCTGTTTCTGCTCCGTGAGCGGTTCGTCCAACTCAATGCTCTCCGGCAGGAGTATATCCTCCGGCATCGTCTCGCGTACCAATGCTTCCAGAGATGCAGCACCAACGGCCTCTAACATGTTTTTCTCGTCCTCCGGAGTCAATCCGATATGACGCGACTCAAGGTAATTTACTTCCATATAATGA
>ONGK01000041.1 GCA_900317345.1 uncultured Bacteroidales bacterium
CAACCGTGATGGTAGCGAAGAGCTGACCCAGACACGCTATATGATGATGACCTACGTGATAGGTAGCGGAGCCGGGAAAAGCGGCCTGTATGAGCACGGAGCTTTCGATAGTGACAATGTTGAGACCACCTGGACATACCGAAAAATCGTCACCTTCGATGCCAATGGCGGTTTCGGCACGATGGAGAATCAGAATATTGACAACAGCGGTAAGCTGTCGCCGAACGCATTCACCCGTGCGGGTTATGTATTCACGGGCTGGGCAACAGAGCAGAATGGACCGGTGGTCTATGTGGATAAAGAGAGCATAACCGTTACCGAAGAGAGCAAAGGCCCTATGACCCTCTATGCCAAATGGAAATCGATACAATCGGTTGACATACCGGATCCCTTTATAGGCTGGCATCTCCATGCGAAAGGAATAATCCTGGAAATAGAATCCCCGCATGACTCCATTGTAATCAATCTGTATATTCTTGATGTGGAGGGCCATGACAACTTAGTGTCCGGCAAGACCTATACATGGGAGGACATGGGGCATGACGACTGCTTTGTTGAACTCAAGGGTATTCCGGTTGATAGGATTCCTTTAGTGGACGCCAATATTACACGTATGTATGACGACCAGGGCAAATATCATATGTTTGGCTATGCCGTTGACGCGCTGGGCAACCGCTATAGTTTCCACAAAGATTACTATCCCGAAACCAAAGGCGATACGATTGAGGTGGCTGTCACGAAATCCATGAATTTGGAGTACGACGGCCAATGGCACTTATCCGGTGATAACCGAGTGTATCAAATGATGCTGACCTTCAATAGCGGCATGGATTCGTTGGTTGGCCACTATACGAAGGACAATATTGATACCACGCTCTCCTACGTCTATAAGATGAGAAACAGTATGCTCTCTATCCGTCAGGCGGACATTGACATCACCGAAACCGGCGACACGCTCACCATAAGCGCTTATCTCGCTGCTTCGGACTCCAATGTATATCACTTCAACGGGTTCTACACGGCGCCTAAACCGCTGATAAAGGATACCATTATTGCTACCAACCTCTATATCGACACCGATAATCTGTATGGCATATCGGGTATCTTCCAGGCTGAGGCTTCCAATCAGAACTATGTTGTCAAGCTCTCCCTCTCGACGGAGTCGGACGATATCTATGGCACGCATACCATCGGCCTCACAACGGGTAACTCGGGCGTGATAATAGACAACTCTACTGCGCGGGCAACGTATCTGTATATCTATGCGGCAGAGCTAACCGTTCTGCCTACCGAATTCGGAACGGTCATCATCGGTTCTGCTTTGTGCAACGGCAATATAGAGTACGACTTCCATCTGTCCTATAACGTGCCTGCCAAGACGCGCGATGCAAATCTGGATATGCAGCATCTCTCTCTGGAGCAGGGTGTCGGCACATGGACCTTATTCGGCTTTAGCGACGACAGCACGCAGTTTGTATCGCTCGATTTCAATAATTATGAAATAGCCGGCCTATATGATATCGTACACATGAGTCCCAACGAATCGTATATAATGACCGATATCAAATGGCAGAACGGCAAAGCCGTATCATACAACCATTACCAACTGATTGACGCTGATTTGGCAGCGGCGTGGGATGATGAAGAAGGCGTTGCTTCCGTCATCGGTACTATCCGTGCGAAAGACCGGGAGGACATCCCTGAATTCATAGTCAATCTGTCCAATTCTCCGTCCAAACCCCAAGGCCTTGAGGAGAGCATTAGCATTAGTGATGGCCATTGGCACAAAGTGCTACACGATGGTGTGATATTCATCGAAAAGGACGGCAAAATATTTAACGTACTGGGGCAACCTGTACGTTAACGGGGACCCCAAGCAAAGGAAAAAGCGCACCAAAAATGCGCTTTTTCTGTTTTTATTTGCATATATGCAAAAAAAGCAGTACCTTTGCACTCGATTTAATTTGGCATAATATAGACTTATGATCACGATAGAGCAATTGAAAGACATTCAGCAGCGGGCGGATAAGCTGAAAGCATACCTGCAGATTGACGAGAAACGTATTCAGCTGGAGGAAGAAGAGCTGCATACGCAGGCTCCCGGATTCTGGGATGACGCCAAGGCTGCGGAGGCGCAGATGCGCAAAGTGAAAGGTATCAAACGCTGGATTGAAGGCTATGAAGGCGTCCGTGCGGCTGTGGAGGAACTAGCGCTCGCGTTCGACTATTACAAAGAGGAACTGGTGACCGAAGAAGAAGTGGACACGGCGTATGCGCACGCGCTCTCAGAGGTCGAGGACCTGGAGATGAAGAACATGCTGAGTCATGAGGAAGACCAGATGCCCGCCGTGCTGAAGATAGTGTCCGGAGCCGGCGGCACCGAAGCGCAGGACTGGGCAGAGCAGCTGATGCGTATGTATATGCGCTACTGCGAGAAACATGACTACAAGGTGACCATCGAGAACCTGCAGGAAGGCGACGAGGCGGGTATCAAGACCGTGACCTTCAATATCGAAGGCGACATGGCCTACGGTTATCTCAAGTCCGAGAACGGCGTACACCGTCTGGTGCGCGTCAGCCCCTACAACGCGCAGGGCAAGCGAATGACGAGTTTTGCATCGGTATTTGTAGTACCGCTGATTGACGACACGATAGAGGTGGAAGTGAACCCGGCTGGCATCAGTTGGGATACGTTCCGCAGCTCGGGTGCCGGCGGTCAGAACGTGAACAAAGTGGAGTCCGGCGTGCGGCTGCACTATAAGTTCGTCAACCCGCTGACAGGTCAGCCGGACGAGATAGTGATTGAGAACACAGAGACGCGCGACCAACCCAAGAACCGCGAGAACGCCTTGCGACATTTGCGGAGCCAACTCTATGAGCTGGAGCTCGAGAAACGCCGTCAGGCGCAAGCAAAAGTGGAGGCCGGCAAGAAGAAGATAGAGTGGGGCAGCCAGATTCGCAGTTATGTGTTCGACGACCGGCGTGTGAAAGACCACCGCACGAACTATCAAACGAGTAACGTGAATGCCGTGATGGACGGCGATATCGATGCGTTCATCAAGGCGTACCTGATGGAATTTCCGGACTAATGGCGCAAGGCGAAGGGATATATAAGGATAGGGGAAGCAAGTTCCTGGGGTTCGCAGAGACGATAGCGAATGAGGAGGAAGCGAAAACCCGCATCGCATGGTATAAGAAGAAATATCATGACGCGCGGCATGTATGCTACGCCTATCGCTTGGGTCCGAACCTATGGCGCACGAAAGATGACGGCGAACCGCACGGCACCGCCGGAGCACCTATCTTACGGTCCATCGACGCACGTGAATTGGATAACATACTGGTGGTAGTGGTTCGCTATTTCGGCGGTACGCTGCTCGGCACAGGCGGACTGATGGTGGCGTATAGGGAAGCTTCCATAGCTGCGCTTGAAAGCTTCGTTAAAGTAGAAAGACCGCAGCAGAGCTGCTCAAAGTAGAAAGTAGAAAGACCGCTTCACTCAAAGACAAAAGACAAAAACATTATGGTAGAGAACGAGAGGCGATTTAGAGACATACGGGCATATCGGGTAGGATGGCTGCTGGTCATCTGCGATTTCCTGTTCGCTTTCCCGCTGCTGTGGATATGGCAGAAACGGACGACCAAAGGTATCAAGTTAGATTACCTGGGCGACCGCAAACAGATAGAGCAGGATATCAAGCACGGTGCGTTTTTCATGACCAACCATCGCGATATCGTGCTGGACGCCGCATGGCTGTCCAAACTGCTGCGCTGCCGCTATTTCATCCGTCCGTTCATCGGCATCGGCAATAACCTCTTTGCCTACAAATGGATAGAAGTGCTGGTTCGGTTCAACCGTTGCTTTGTGGTCAAACGCGGTGCCGGTGCGCACGCTCAACTGAAGAACTCGAAGCTGCTATCCGCCTATATCCGTCTGCTGCGCAGTCAGGGCAAGTCGATATGGCTGGCGCAACGCGAAGGGCGCGCGAAAGACGGAAATGACCTCACGCAAGCCAGTGTGCTGCATATGCTGACGCTGGACGGCGATGACTTTTTCGAGAACGTGAAGATGCTCAATATATGCCCCGTGAGCCTGTCCTACGAATATGACCCGTGCGACTATCTCAAGGCGGCGGAGATGCAGCTCAAACGCGATAACCCGCGCTGGCGCAAGACCAAACGCGATGATGTGCGCTCGATGAAGACCGGCATCCGCGGAGAGAAAGGACATGTGGTCTATCGCCTCACGCCGAGCATCAATCCTGAGATAGACGCTATGCTGACGGCGCATCCGGAGTACCGCGAACTGCCGCTGCATGAGCAGATGGATCTTGTCTGCGCCATCATCGATAGGCATATCCATCGCGGCTACGAGCTATTCGAGCGTGGCACGGAATTTGATACGTATATAGAGAGCCGTCTCGCCCTGATTGACATTCCCAACAAAGACGAGGCGTTCCTGCGCGAAAAACTATATGAGATGTACCGCTTCCCGGTGATGAATTACCGGAGGGCGATGATGAATTAAGAATTATGAAAAGAGCAATATTTCCGGGGTCATTCGACCCGTTTACCTTGGGCCACTACGATATCGTGAAGCGTGGCTTGGAGTTGTTTGACGAGATTATCATCGGCATCGGCCGAAACAGCACAAAGAAAGAGACTTTCCCCATCCGTGAGCGCGAGGAAGCCATTCGTAAGATTTTTGCGGACGAACCGCGCATCAAAGTGGCTATCTACGATAGCCTGACGGTCGATTTCGCCAAAGAGCAGGAGGCACAGTTCATCCTTCGCGGCATCCGCTGCGTGGAGGACTTTGAGTACGAGCGTAACATGGCGGAAGCCAATAAGCATATCGGCGGCGTGGAGACCATCATCCTCTACACACGACCCGAATACGCGCATATCTCATCGACCTTAGTACGTGACTTATATGCATATGGAAAAGACGTTAGCGATTTTGTGCCTAATACTCTGCGTTAATCTTCATGCGCAGGAGAAACCGGCGACGACACGTGCTAATGAAGTCATCGCCATCTTCAATGATGTGCTGCGGCAGGTGGATGTGAACTATGTGGACACCCTCAACTACGAGGTGATGACCGAGACCGCCATCGGGGCAATGCTGCGCAAGCTGGACCCGTACACCGTGTATTATCCGAAGAAGAACGACAAGGAGTTGCGCATGATGACCACCGGCAAATACGGCGGCATCGGCAGTATTATACAGCAACGCGACGGCAAGACCTATGCGGTCAATCCCTACGAAGGCAAACCGGCGCAGAAAGCAGGCATCATGGCCGGCGATATCATCCTGTCTGTGGACGGGAAGAGCACTAAAGGCCTGAACGTGAGCGATGTGAGCAATAACTTACGCGGCGAACCCGGTACGACAGTGGTGCTGGAGATAGAGCGCGAGGGAGTGGAGAAACCATTCATGGTGTCCATCGTGCGCGAAGATATTCACCTTGAGCCCGTGAGCTATTCGACCGTCATACGCGCCGATTCTCTGCCTGAACCGGTGGGCTATATCGCTTTCGGCGAGTTCACGGAAGGCTCCGCCAACGCGTTTACCAATGCGCTGGATGAGCTATATTACAATCAGGGGGCGCGGCGGCTTATCATAGACCTGCGCGGCAACGGCGGCGGCATCGTGGATGAAGCGCTGCAGATAGTGAGCCTGTTTGTGGACCGCGATACGAAAATCGTGGAGACGCGCGGCAAGAACAGCCGTAGCAATTTTGTATATAAGACCCGCAACAACCCGCGCTACAAAGATATGCCACTGGTGCTGCTGGTGGATAAGAACTCCGCTTCCGCCAGCGAGATTGTGTCCGGCTCGTTGCATGACTTAGGCCGCGCTACGCTCATCGGTCAGAAGACCTTCGGCAAAGGACTGGTGCAGAACGTGCGCCCGGTGGCATACGGCGGACATGTGAAGGTGACGACCAGCAAATACTACCTGCCGTCCGACAGCTGCATCCAGGGCGTAGGTATTCAGCCCGATATCGAGATGAACGACAGCGCGAAAGTGGATGTGAGCTATTCACTATTCATCAACCACTATTTCTTTGATTATGCGACGCGCTACCACCGGCAGCACGACAGCATCGCTGCGCCGGAGGTGTTTGAACTGACGGACGAAGAGATAGATGCGTTCTGCGACTATCTGGACGAGCGCGGATTCACCTATGAGACGGAGACGAGCAAGTTCTTCGCCGATATGCTGAAGATGGCAAAACATGAGGACCTCGATAGCGCTACTATCGCGCAACTCGAGGCCCTGAAACCGATGCTGCAACCCGACTATCGGACTGCTATCAAACGCAACGAACGGGAAGTGAAGGAACTGCTGGGTTCGGAAATCGTTCTTCGCTATTACTACCAGCGCGGCCAAGCGGCGTATAACATCCGCTTCGATAAAGAAGTTCACCGCGCGTTACGGGAGTTGCGTTAGCAACTCTCGAACTGGCGGAGGAAACGCACGTCGTTTTCGGAGAAGAGACGCAGGTCCTTCACGCGATACTTAAGGTTGGTGATACGCTCCACGCCCATACCGAAGGCGTAGCCGCTATATACCTTGCTGTCAATACCGCACGCCTCCAGCACATTCGGGTCCACCATTCCGCATCCGAGAATCTCCACCCAACCGGTGCCTTTGCAGAACGAGCAGCCTTTGCCACCGCAGATGTTGCAGGATATATCCATCTCTGCGCTCGGCTCGGTGAACGGGAAATAGGACGGACGGAGACGAATCTTGGTGTCCGCGCCGAACATCTCCTTGGAGAAATAGAGCAGCGCTTCGCGCAAATCAGCGAAGCTGACATTCTTATCGATATACAATCCCTCGACCTGATGGAAGAAGCAGTGCGCGCGAGCCGAGATAGCCTCGTTGCGGTACACACGTCCCGGGCAGAGCACACGGATAGGAGGCTTCTGGCTCGTCATGACGCGTGTCTGGACAGAAGAAGTATGCGAACGGAGCAGCACGTCCGTCGGCTTTTGAACACCTATCTCTTTCTCTATGAAGAAAGTATCCTGCATGTCGCGTGCGGGGTGCTCCGGCGCAAAATTGAGCATGCCGTATACATGCTTGTCATCCTCTACCTCCGGTCCTTGCGCGATGGTGAATCCGATGCGAGAGAAGATATCCTCAATCTCTTCGCGCACGAGCGAAAGCGGGTGACGCGTACCCAAAGCAATAGGATCGGGCGTACGGGTGAGGTCCAGTTTCTCGGCATTGGCATTGGCGTTGGCCATGGATTCGCGGAGCTCGTTGATGCGTCCTTCCGCCTCCTGGCGAAGCTGGTTGAGCAGCTGACCGAGTTCGCGTTTTTGCTCAGCCGGCACATCGCGGAACTCATTGAAGAGCGATGTGATTTCCCCTTTTTTACTCAGATACTTGATGCGCAGCGCCTCGAGTTCTTCGGCATTCGCCGCCTGCAAATCTTTCACCTGCCCGAGCAGGTCGTTTATTCTGTCTTTTAACATACATCACGAAATTTGGTGCAAAATTACAACAATTTTTCGAATTATGCAAGAGAGAGGTCCATTTTGTATAAAAATATACAAAAATTTGCATATGTCAAAAAAAAATAGTAATTTTG
Organism: uncultured Bacteroidales bacterium; assembly: GCA_900317345.1. Taxonomy (GTDB): domain Bacteria; phylum Bacteroidota; class Bacteroidia; order Bacteroidales; family Paludibacteraceae; genus Colicola. The sequence continues at coordinate 7,608 of ONGK01000041.1, forward strand.
CAGCGCAAAATTGTGTGACTTGAAGCGAGCCTTATACATAGTAGGTGTTATTCTGACCGCCGTGGTGCTGGTGGTCGGTTGTCTATTGGCGGCATTGAGCAGCGATAAAGTGGAGACGGCGGCGGTTCGTTTGGCTACGGCTGAGCTGTCCCGCTCGCTGGGTACGCGTGCTTCTGTAGGCGCGGTGGAGTACCATTTCCCGGCGCGGCTTGCTTTTAAAGATGTCTATCTGGAGGATTTGCAGGGCGATACACTGGGGTATGTAGGCTTGCTATACGCGCATTTCTCGCCTCTGTCGCTTCATCGCGGGGAGATACGCTTCCGGCATGTGCGGCTGGAGAATGTGGTGGGGAATGTATACCAGCTGCCGGACAGCACGTGGAACTACGACTTCCTGCTGCCGCTCTTCCAAAGCGACGAGACCAAGGAAGCATCGCCCTTCAACAGCGTGGTGACCGTGAAGGATGTGCAACTGGCGAACCTGCGGCTGCGATATCAGGATTACGTGGCGCGCATACCGAGCGCTTCGCTTGATTTGCATGAGCTGAGTGCCGGCCGACTGGATGCACAGATCAATGAGTTTATCGCTACCGTTACGCGTCACAAAGGCCAATACATCAAACCCTTTGAGGTGCGGTCGCTCAAGGCGCACCTGATAGCTACGGACAGCCTGGTCACCTTCCCGACGCTCACAGCACAGCTGCCCAACTCGCATCTCGACCTATCCGGAATAGAGATAGATGTATCGTCGGCGGCACGGGAAGATACCCGTGTATCCATGGCGATGGATGCTGAGCTGACGCCTTCGGATATATCGCTGTTCGTGCCGCGCGTAGCCAAACTGCGCCGTGCGATATCGATGTCCGGCAATCTGTCCGGCTCTATCGATTCGCTGCATTTTGATAATATCCTCGTTCAATATAACAACAGCGAGTTGCTGCGCGGAGAAGTGTCCGCACGCGGCCTGCCGGACCTGTCCAACCCGTATTTGTATGCCAACCTGCAGAATTTCCAGACCAACGCGGCGCAACTGCAGGATTTCCTATCGCAACTTAATGGTCGTCCGGTACGTCTGCCGGTGCAGATCCATCGATTGGGCACTATCCGCTACCGTGGTCTGGCGGAAGGACAGCTTCATGACCTGACGCTGCATGGCGCTTTCAGAACCGCATTGGGAACGATTTCTACGGACGGCTCTTTCCGCTCGGACTCGCTCTTCTCCCACATGGCGTACGATGCGCGTGTAGTAGGACGCCGATTCCGGTTGGGACGGCTGCTGAACCATCCCAAACTCAGTTCGATGACGCTGGATATATCCGCCAAGGGTGAGACTAACGACGGCGCAGGACGGGGAGATGTGGATGCACATGTGCGTGAGCTCACATACAACGGCTATACCTATAACGATTTGCATCTGAAGGGCTATATAGCTCCGAAGCATTATCGCGGCCGCTGTGCCATTAGCGACCCGCACCTGAAGATGGCGTTCGACGGCGTGGTGGACCTGCATGACGAGAATCCGGAGGTGAACTTCAATCTTATATGCCGGCATTTCGATGTAGAGCCGTTGACGGCTGACCACTCCAAACTGCAGACCTCTTTCAATCTGGCGGTGGACCTGGACGGAACGAGCGCCGATGAGATGAACGGCTATCTCAAGCTGGATTCACTCTATATGGCGACGAGCCTGGATTCGCTGCTGATGAAGCAACTTATCCTATTAGTGGCAGCGGACCAAGGCGGCCGTAAGACCATCACGCTGACGTCGGATTATCTGCGCGCGCAGGCGGACGGTGTGTTCCGCTATGCGGATTTGGCGCCGGCATTCCAATATGTGCTGTACCAGCGGCTGCCGTCCATCGTGCCGGAGCCTGCTGCATCATGGCGTCCGGTACGTCTGAACTTCTCTGCCAACGGCGAGAACCTCCACGATATACAGAATCTATTCGCCGCTCCATTCTACATATCGGATCATGCGAGTGTGCGCCTGCATACGGATGTTAACCATGGGCGGCACAGCGACCTTTCCTTTGAAGTGAATGTGCCGGAGATGCAGATGAGCAGCACAGATGTCCGCGATTTATCCGTCAGGCTATCGAACACCAAGGATAGTGTGCTGGCGCTGCGCGTGAATGCCGATGCCTTGGATGCGCTCGCGAACTTCCAAGCCTATGCATTCCGAGATACATTGCTGACGCATCTTACATTTGAGTCGCACGAGAGTCCCGGCGAACCGGCAGCGCCTGCGCCGAATGATTTTCTGGCTATCCAGCGTGCGATGGTGGCAGAACAACGGGCAGGCACCTATGCGGGTAACCTGAGTATGATTACGCATTTCACGCGCTACAACCGTCAGCCGTTGGTAGACGTGCATATTCTGCCCGGCCAGCTGACCATTCGCGATTCGCTGTACACGCTGGATGAGAGTCGATTGACCTACTGCGCCGCCGATACAACGCTGGCTATCGACCATTTCCTGTTCGAAGGCGCGGGACAGCGCATCGGAGCAGACGGTATGGCCTCACGGCGAGCCAAAGATACGCTATCCGTTGACTTGCGGCGCATAGACGCTTCGTATGTCGTTCCGTTCATCCTTCCCCGGAAAACCATCATGTTTAACGGTTTCCTCACCGGTCAGGCAGATATCACATCGCTGTTCCATCGTCCGAAGATTGATACGAAGGTGCACATCGACGATATGGGCTTGAATGACTGCCTGTTTGGCGATGCAGAGGTGGATTTGCATATCAAGGACTCGCTGGCTTTCCATGCGGATGTGTTCAAACCGCACCGGCCGGAAGACCTGCTTGTGGCACTGGACGGCAAGGCTTTATTTGACGGTTCGGGCATCTGGAATCTCGATATGACCACCGATTCTGTGCCTTTGGCGTTTATCAACCACTGGACAGAAAAAGTGCTGGAAGACCTTGACGGCCATGCGACAGGCCATGTGGTGGTAGGTGGAAGCAAGCAACTGGGCGTGTATGTGCTGGTGAACGCAGAGGCGCAGAATGCACATCTGACTCTCCCATGGACCGGCGCGCGCTATACCATTGCGGCGGATACCATTGTGCTGGACACCACGGCCATCAAGTTCCCGCACGTGCATCTGACGGACGCAGAGCAGCACCCTGTGAATCTGGAAGGCGCCATTTATCATAATCAGTTCCGCGATTTTGAGCTTGACCTGCATGTAGATGCCCAGGAGGCGCTTGTCTTTGACAAGAACAAACAGGGAGAGATGCTTCGCGGCCATGTGTACGCAACAGGCCATGTGGATGTAACAGGACCGGAGAAAGATATTCTGGTGGCGGCAGACGCAGTTACGGCGCATACCTCCACCTTCCGTCTATCGATAGACCAGGCATCATCGGCCTATGAGTCGTCGTTCGTGCATTTCGTTTCTCATGAGACGGATTCGCTGACGGCGCGAGCAAAAGTGAAACGGGAGGAAACGCCGGTAGAGATGCCCGCCAAATGCAAAGTGAAGCTGAACCTCGAACTGAACCCTATGCTGCTATTCCAGCTTGTAATAGGCGAGCGCAACGGCGATATCATCCAAGGCCGAGGCACCGGAGCGCTCCAATTGACCTATAATACAGCTACGGGCGATGTGTCCTTATTAGGCACCTACGACCTTTATAGCGGCACGCTATCCTATACGGTAGGCAACGTCATCCGCAAGGAGTTCACGATAGGCGAAGGATCAACCATCTCGTTCTCCGGCAATCCATCCAACCCGCAACTGGATGTGACCGCGAAATACCGCGTGGTGGCGAACCTGCGAGACCTGTTCGGCGAAGATACAGGTCAGTTGCCCCTTTCGCGCACGAACATACCGGTGCTTACCTGTCTGCATATGTCCGGCCCGCTGAACAATCCGATTCTCCGTTTCTCGCTGGAGTTCCCCGTTACCGACCAGTCCATACAACAGCAGGTACAGCAGGTCATTAACACGGATGAGATGCTGATGCGTCAAGTGATTTATCTGCTTGTCTTCGGTCGTTTCTTCACGCCTGAATACATGACCAACGCGCGCTCCGCCACGCTCAACTCCACCTATTCGCTGCTATCCTCTACCGTCACGGGGCAAATCAATGCATGGCTGTCCAAACTGACCACGATGCTTACGCTGGGTGTGGCCATCCGTACGGAAGGCGAAGGACCCGGCGCGAGTCAGGAATACGAGGCGAATTTCCAGTTGCAGCCTGTAGACCGACTCGTGATTAACGGTAATGTGGGCTACCGCTACAACGATATCTCCAACCAGCCGTTCTTCGGCGACCTTGATGTGGAGGTACTGTTGACGGAAGACGGTCAATGGCGCTTGAAAGGTTATACCCATATGGTGGATAAGTACTCGCTGAGGCAGGCGGCAACCATTCAGGGCGTTGGCTTTATGTGGAAGAAAGATTTCAACTGGCCTGCGCGGAAGAAAAAGAACCAAACAGAAGAGGGTGAGCAGGTAGTCATCCATGAAAAGGAGAAAGGAAAGAAATGAGCACTAAGCAGCGGTTTGAACATATCTTGGCTTGGTTTGACGCCAATATGCCGGTGGCAGAGTCCGAACTGGTGTATGCCCCGATGCCCATTCATTGGCCAGCGCCACGGATGATGAGGTATTCGAATATGTCAAATCGGTCAGTTATCCGCGCTCCAAGGCGCAACATTTGGTTGCGATGGCGAAGCGGCTTGTGGAATCGTACGGCGGCGAAGTGCCGGATTCGATAGAGGAACTGCAGACCTTGCAAGGCGTAGGCCGCAAGACCGCAAATGTGGTCTGTGCTGTGATCTGGAACCAACCGACGATGGCTGTGGACACGCATATCTTTCGCGTGAGCGAGAGGCTGGGGCTGACCACAAACAGCAAGAATCCCCTGCAGACGGAGAAACAGCTGGTTAAGTATATTCCTGAAAATGTGATTCCGAAAGCGCATCATTGGCTGCTGCTGCACGGGCGTTATGTATGCCAGGCGCGCAAACCGCAATGCGAGAGATGCGGTCTTAGTCCATATTGCCGCTATTATAGTAAGCTCGGCTGAGGAACTGGAGCAGGGCCGTTGCTTGTTGCTGCACGGAGACCGTTTCGGCAGAAATCTCTTTTTTTTGCAGACGCAGCATCATGATTTGGTAGAGAAGCGTGAGGCATGCTTCTATGTCGCTCATCGTCGGGCGGTCGGTTTTGGCTTTTAATAGGTTGAGACTCGGTTGCAGACGAATGACGGCGGCGCGATACATGGCATCTTCGTTGAGCAGGGTGGAGTGCAGTTCCTCCAACTCATTCAATGCGATATCCGCCATCTGCACATGTCCGCCGTCCATGACGCCTTCGCGATGCATCATTTCGTTGAGTTCGCTCAGCTCCTGTGTCGCTTCCGCTTGCTCCGGGAAGGCACGCAGATAGTCCTCCAACTGCCATAGATAGAGAATATATTCCGCAATATTGTCTTTTTTACTCTTCTTAACCATAGGTACGATTATTAACTCAGTTAATCTTCGTCGTCATCAAAATCGATCTCGTCCAAGTAACTGTCCGACATAAAAACTTCGATATCCCGTCGGTCTTTCTTGGTGGGACGTCCTAAACCTCTGTCTCGCACTCCGTTTCCGGCCATGCGCGCCAGCTCCAGAAGCTCCAGTTGTTTCGGGTCCGTACAATCCTGCAAATACTCCGGCACCAGTTTTGCCCCTAAGCGGTTTTCGCTCAGCTGCAGCACCTTATAGGTATAGGTAATCGGACCTTTACGGACCGAGAATGTATCTCCGATTTTGAACGTACGGCTTGGTTTGAGTTGCACACCATTCATGGTGATTCGCCCGTTCTTGCAGGCATCGGCGGCAATCGACCGCGTCTTGTAAATACGCATCGCCCAAAGATATTTATCGACCCGAACTTCTGCCATTACTTGTTGTTAAACTGATTCATCGTTCTGTCGATTCCGGCGAGGCAGAAAGAAGGAATGATTTGTGTTGTCACTTTGAGACGTTCGTCAATCTGCTTCTTCTCTTCGTCCGTCCATTCGCCGAGGACGAAATTGATTTGCGTGCCGCGGGTGTATTCATTGCCGATGCCGAAACGCACACGCGCGTACGCGTCCGTTCCTAATACAGATTGTATGTTTCCGAGTCCGTTATGCCCTCCGTTGGAACCCTGTTTGCGGATACGTATGGTGCCGAAGGGCAGGTTAAGGTCATCCACGAGAACGAGCATGTTCTCTATGGGGATTTTCTCCTGCTGCAGCCAATAGCGCACGGCATTGCCGCTGAGGTTCATATAGGTGGATGGTTTGAGGAGCACCATTTCGGCGCTCTTCACGCGGCATTTGGCGACAAAGCCATACCGCTTGTCCTCCCATTGCGCATTTACGGACGCGGCAAAGGCATCAATCATCATAAAGCCGATGTTATGACGCGTTCCTGCGTACTCGTCGCCGATATTTCCGAGACCTACTATTAAGAATTTCATATTTAAAAATGAGGGAACGAGTTGCCCCGCTCCCTCTGCTTTCTACTTTCGACTTTGAGCGAAAGCGGTCTTTCGACTAATTAAGCCTGTTTGCTCTGGCGTGTAGCCTTCACCTCAGCAACGCAAGCGTCAGCCGGGTTAACGAACTTCAGGCCTTCTACCTTCACGTCAGCAACAGCGATTTTCTTACCCAGACCAAGCTCGGTAACATCGATGTTGATGCGATCAGGGAATGCGGTGTAGATACCACAAGCTTTGAGTTTGCGCATGGATTGAACCAGTTTACCACCGGCTTTAACACCTTCTGCAAGTCCATTGAGTTGGATAGGAATTTCCACAACAACAGGCTTCTTCTCATCCACAGCGAGGAAGTCGATATGGAGCGTTTTGCCGTCAATCGGGTGGAACTGGAGCTCCTTAACGATAGCTTTGGTCTTGGTGTCACCAACCGTCAGATCAACGATTTGTGTGTCCGGGCTGTAAATCAGTTTGCGAACGTCAGCAGCAGCGACCGTGAAGGTGCATGCCTGACCACAACCATACAAATTGCAAGGAATCAGTTCCTCAGCGCGAAAAGCCTTAGCGGCCTTTTTCCCGTACTCGCTACGCGGAGTACCTACAAGTGCGAATTCTTTCATTGTTAAATTTTTTTTTTGTGTTACTTAATACCGTGTATTCCATCACACGAGTGTCTTTCGACTATAAAGGCTGCGCAGGCAGCCTTTGTTGTCCACCGAGGAGTCGAACCTCGCTTCTCGGAACCAAAATCCGGTGTAATACCGATATACGAGTGGACAATATGTATGTGCTACGCTTTCCCCAAAAAATAAAATTTTCGGGAACCCCATAAAGGGGTTGAAGCGAAAAAGCGTGCAAAGGTACTGCTTTTTTTTGATATACGCAAGTATTTTGTGTTTTTTTTATTCAGAGCGGTGTTTTTTTCTGCCAAAAACCTTGCGAATATGAATAATTTGTAGTAAATTTGCAGCAGATTTCATTAAGCAAGCGTTATGGAGCGTGAATTTATCTTGATCAACATCATCGGTTTTGACAAGCCGGGTGTGACATCTGCGGTGACAGAAGTGTTAGGCAAGTACGGAGCTTTTGTGCAGGATATCGGCCAATCGAACCTGCATCATCAGCTGAACCTGAGTATTCTCATTCGCGTGGATGACCCTTCGCAGAGCGGCGATATGATTAAGGAAGTGCTATTCTGCTGCTCGCGGCTGGAGATGATTGTTCGCTTCACGCCATTGACGGAAGAGGAATATGCGGCGTGGGTAGGTCGTCAATCGCAGGAGCGCTATGTGGTGACGCTTTTGGCGCGCGAGATAAATGCACGGCATATAGCGCGTGTGACGGCTTTGCTGGCCGGACGACAGTTGAATATCGATAATATCCTGCGTCTGAGTGAGCGGCCGAGCATAACGATGCCGGTAGAGAAACGGCACAGTTGTATTGAGTTCTCGCTACGCGGCAACCTGCCCGACCGCGAGGCGCTGCAACGGGAGTTGATGGAGGTGTCGCGCGAAGAAGGTATCGATATCTCATTCCAGAAAGACGATATGTTCCGCCGCAACAGACGGCTTATATGCGTCGATATGGACTCGACGTTCATCCAGACAGAGGTGATTGACGAGTTGGCAATGCGCGCCGGTGTAGGCGATGAGGTGAAGGCTATCACCCTCTCGGCGATGCGCGGCGAGATAGATTTCAAAGAGAGTTTCACGCGCCGCGTGGCGTTGCTCAAAGGTCTGGACGAGAGCGTGAAGCAGGATATCATCGACCATCTGCCGATAACCGAAGGCGCAGACCGTCTCTTCAGCGTACTCAAGAAATGCGGATTCAAGATAGCCATCCTCTCCGGCGGATTCACCTTCGTCGGCAAATACCTGCAGGAGCGTTTCGGCGTGGATTATGTCTATGCAAACGAGCTGGAGGTGGAGAACGGTAAGTTCACGGGCCGGTATATAGGCGATGTGGTGGATGCCAAACGCAAGGCAGAGTTGCTGGAACTAATCGCTCAAGTGGAGCATATCGACCTGGCACAAGTGATAGCTGTAGGCGATGGAGCGAACGACTTGAACATGCTGGGCAAAGCCGGTTTGGGTATAGCATTCCATGCCAAGCCGAAAGTGCAGGCCAGCGCACAGCAAGCCATCTCAACCGTTGGTCTGGACGGTATTCTGTACTTCCTCGGTTTCAGAGATGTTCAGTTGCGGTAAGGAAACGTTTTTCCGAATATAAAATAAGATACACGCGAGGAGACCATAGGCGCCGGTGAGAATCCACAGGGCGATGAGTTCGCGTGTGACTTGTGCGAGCGTGGCGCCCATCGAATTGATATGGATGAAGGCGTGCGCACCCCATGTATACGGGATGCAGGC
>ONGK01000039.1 GCA_900317345.1 uncultured Bacteroidales bacterium
CACAAACGCCGAAGGTCTGCCCGACACACGCTAAATGCGGGTGTATCCAAAGCCGGTCAACCTCGTGCTAATCGTATACCCTTGCTATATCCTTGCTATACCCTTGCTATACGTAATCAGTGGCTTTGCTGCAAATACGAACTGTGCTTTGGTTGAACAATGACTCTCTGCGTGGTGCTTAGTTTCATATCATCGCGTTAGCGGTTGCACTGTCTGTCAGATGGTGTATATTGCCCTCTTGCACTCGTCCATTTGGGCTAAATCCCAAATCAGAGGTCAGTTTTTTTGCTCATTTGAAGAAAAATTCGTACCTTTTCACGGCATTTTGTGCGATATTAGGAAGTAGCATGGCTAAAAACAATGAGAAAAGAATTGTTAATTATAATCCTTGCAGCGACGTGTATAACATCCTGCAAAAACAATCTCCAAGAGAGTTCCAAGACATTAGAGCAGTACACCGAGTCCGCTGCAATGAGCGTGTATATGCAGGAGCCGGAACGCGCCCTCACGATCATTGATTCAGCGGTCATTGCCGGGAACATTGACCCGGACAAAGCCGACTACCTGCGTGCGGTAGTTTATTACGGAGGTCTGCACGAACCCGTGAAGGCGAAGACGGCGTGTTACAAGCTGTTGACGCGGGATGACGTGGAGAACGAGGACTTGCTGCATGAGCAGATTTACACACTGCTTGCCATCATAGCCCATGCGGAGAGCAATGATCTGAATGTCTTGCAATACGCGACTCAGGCTTATGAACTGGCTCTCAAACTGGGTTTTGAGGACGATGCCGTCCAAATGGCAAGTTACATCACCCTCTCCATGGCACATAAAGGAGATATAGATAGTGCTATCGTCCGAATGGAAGAATTCCGCAGACAAGCACTTGTGCTTCACACCCTTGGAGGGGAAATGACGTACATATCGGTCGTTAAATCGCTGATGCATATTCTGTATGATTCAGGACGATATGACGAGATTCTGTCTTTGGCAGAAGAGGCGCTGGCAGAGTTGGCACGTTTCGAAGTGCATCCGGAACAATGTACCGACCTGCCAGAGAATTTCAACACCACCGAGTTTGTGGACTACAGCCGCGGACAGTTGTACACGCATATGGCGCTCGCGTACGGCGGGCTGCATAAATCGGCAGAGGCGCACCGGTATCTGGCGCAGGCGAAACATTCCATCTGGGCGCAGAAGCCCTCATTTGATTTTACCATCCTGCCGATGTATATTGAGTTGCATGAATGGGAAGAGGCGGAGCGTGTGTTCGAAAAAGCGGACGCGATGCAACTGACCGACACGCTCAATTACAATTTCATCCGTTTTCTACTCCTACGCATGCAGGCGACCCGTCAACAAGGACGGTATGACGAGGCATTGGGTTGCTGCCGCAGAGCTCTTTCGATGCAACACGATTTGGCTGATCAACAGATACAGCAGCAGATAGCCGAGCAGATGGCACTCTATGAGCTCCATAACGAAAAGTTGTCGCGCGAGCGCGAGCATGTACGCACACATTTCATTATTGTGATTTTGATATTGGTCATTTTCGTCACTATTATCATCAGTATTATCGCGGCCTACTCCATCATCACCAAACGACGGATAAAGGAGAAAAACCGTACGATGGTAAAGATGATTAACGAACTGAACGCACGCAAACGAAAAACGCTTATTCCTGTGGAGAACAAGGACTCCAAAGAGATATATCAGCAGATATTGGAAAGGACGTTCACCGAACGACTATATGCCGACCTACAAATGAATCGGGAGAATTTTGCCGCACAAATGAACATCTCGCGCCATGAGTTGAACGACCTCCTTTCCGCCAATACGGACGGACTTTCATTCCCGCAGTGGCTCAATAATATCCGTCTGGAGCGGGCTTGTACGCTGTTGCAAAACGAGCCGGACAAGCCCATCAAGGACATTGCGGAGGCAGTTGGTCTCACGCCGAATAACTTTCTCCGTCTCTTCCGCCAGCAATACGGCATCACTCCTACCGAGTACCGCCAGAATAAAAACTAGATACAATTGTTTAACTTAATTAATTTAATGTACAAAAAAAATTGAAAAAGATTTTCTCACTTTTTGTTGCTGCGCTTCTATGCGCCGCAACTTATGCATCGAAAAAATCGTAAATCGTCAAATCGTAAATCATCATGTATTTGTTAGTAATTTTATATATCTATTTTGTGTCCTTCTTGGACAAGCCGGAGAAGAGTGCACCGGCTTTATCGCCACGCGCCGTAGAGCAACGCGCCAAATGGCATATTCCGACGGACGAGATGGATTATCCCGTATGTGCCGCTTATTTGGACAGTCTGCGCGCAAGAGACATTAAGATCCACCACACGAGCCGCTGGTTCAACGGCGCCACGGTAGAGATGGATAGCGCCAAAGTTGCCGAGGTGGAGAGTTTAAGTTTCGTCACCGCCGTCGAGTTGACACGAGACGAAAGCGGCTCCCTCTATAGCCAGCGCAAAAGAGCTTCTGATGACCGTTTGCGACGGCGGGTTTACCAATGCCAACACCATGGGATGTTTCCGGCAGACACAGGAATTGGGGCATTTCGATTTCACGGACGACACCGATGATTTCTATGGTAATACAGGAGATCACGGCAGCGAGTGCCTGAGCGCCATCAGCGGCATACAAAACGGCTATTACGGCGCAGCGACAAAAGCCGATTATTACTTGATGCGCTCCGAAGAATACGCCACCGAGAGCCCCAAAGAAATGGACAATTTGGTGGCGGCACTGGAGAAAGCCGATTCATTAGGCGTCAATGTGTTCTCCTTCTCGGGCGGTTACGCACAATTCGACAACCCGATATGGGATTTGAACAAATGGAATGATTTAGACGGCAAAACGACGCGCGTGAGCCGCGCAGCCACTATTGCTGCACGCAAAGGTATGTTGGTCTGCGTCGCAGCCGGCAATGAAGGCGATGTCGCATGGCGCACGATTAGTGTTCCGGCAGACGCAGACAGTATTCTGACGGTCGGAGCGGTACGAACCGACAGCGTCGCTGCCGACTTCTCCAGTTACGGTCCTTCGTCGGACGGACGTATCAAACCGGAAGTGTGCGCAGTAGGTGTGCAGTCCGTTCTGATCAATCCGTTCAGCAACGCGATTGAGCGCAGCAACGGAACCAGTTTTGCTACGCCTCTGTTAGCCGGCATGGCTGCCAGCCTATGGTCCGCACTGCCGGACAAAAACGCGATGCAGATACGCGACCTGATTATTCAATCGGCACATTTATACCCGAGTTATGACCCGAATAACCAGATGGGCTTCGGTATTCCCAATGCTTGGGTTGCATACACGATGGGCTTGGGAGAGGATACAGACAACCTCACCCCTGCCATTGCACCGGAAGAGGGAGTAAAAATGCTCATAGACGGACAGATCTACATCCTCCGCGGCGGAAAGAGGTATGATCTATTGGGAAAAGAACTAGGGCACTAGGGTCATAGGATAATTTCATTATTGTGATTTTGTAAAAAATTTAAATTTATATACGATGAAACGATTTTTTCTCTTTTTTATCTGTTCCCTTATCGGGCTGGCAGGGCAACTCTGTGCACAAGGACATTTTTCCCATATTGTTGAGGAAGAAAATGTTAATTTGTCAGAAGTAGAAAGCAAATTCAGTGCATGGCTGGATTTGCCTGAAAACACTAATTTCGTTATGTTTCGTGACGAAACGGATGATTTGGGTATAAGACATCAATCATATCAACAATATATTGATGGTATAAAGGTGTTGAATGCCGTTGTGTTAGTTCATGCTAAAGATAATAAAGTGATTTCAGTGAATGGGGATATATTGTCTGAAAAAGTACAAATGATGTCCACTAAACATCCAAAATCACTAATTGTCAGAGTCAAAGATGGGAATACGGTTTCTACTCGCTATGCCTTTGAAAAAACTACAGACGATCATACGAAAAAAATTTACATTGATGCTCAAACAGGAGAAATTATTAAAACAGTACCGCTTGTATATAATGCAGATGTTGCAGGAACCGCCACTACCATGTATGCAGGAACGCAACCTATTACTTGCTATGAGCATGAGGGATTGTATTTCCTGATGGATGACGAGCGAGGCATTATTACTTTGGATGCAACGGACAATGTATATCAGATTGATTATACAAAAGTTAATCAGTACGCCACGAAGGCAGAAGCAGACTCTGTTTTATCAGAAGAAATTGTTAATCTGATAAATGGATGTGCTTATATTCATAATACCTCTACAAATTGGAACTCATCATGGAACATGCAACTTACATCTGTGAAAATTGATAGCATTATCCAGAATGCAAATTGGTACACGGTGGGGGAAGGTACTGCAGATGTATATATTAAGGTAAAAAATGCTTCTGGAGCCGTTTTGTATACATCTGAGTATTATAATGATCCTACTTTCCCTGTCGAGATAGTTCTAACTACTCCTGTCAATTTAACAGCCCCTCCGTATTATGTGGAAATTTACGACTATGATGCTGTTGGAGAAGATGATCTAATAAAAACTATACCGATTGCGACTATATCAGGTGAGAATAGGGCTACCTCGTTTAGTAATGTAGCTTTCGGAGAAATCAATATAAAGTCTGATGGGAAACAACCATTGTTGGATGCTCATTGGGGCATGGGGAAAACATTAGATTTCTATAAACAGAAATTTAGCAGGAACAGTTTCGACAATCAAGGATCTATTGTTTACAATATTGTAAATCCGCATAGGGACACAGAGGGATTATCTTCATTCCCGATAAATGCTTGCGCAATACCGGTAGCGCCATATCCTATGGTTTATGGTATGGGCATGAATTCTTCGGAGACAACGACAGTATGTACAAAACCTTTTGTCTCAATAGACATATTGGCACATGAATTCTCACATCTGGTTACGAATAATAATGGAAATGGAGGATTGGAATATCAGGGAGAATCAGGAGCGTTGAATGAAAGCTTTTCTGATATTATGGGCATTTCCGTTAAGCAGTATGCAATGGGGAGTAACGATTGGCTCATTGGCAATAATGTTATGATATATCTCTCTAATATGCGATCTATGAAGAATCCGAAGAATAGTAATGATGGAATAAATGGGGCTTTGTCTGGACCGCAACCGGATACTTATGGGGGACAATACTGGTCTGATCCTGCTGATATATCAAATGATAATGGTGGGGTACATACCAATAGCGGTGTGCAAAACTACTGGTTCTATCTCCTTTCGGAAGGTGGCACAGGAACAAATGACCTGAATAACCAATATAACGTAATAGGAATAGGCATAGACAAAGCTGCACAAATAGCATACCGCAATCTCATTTATTATCTTACGCCAGAGGCAACTTTTGAAGTTGCAAGAAATGGTTCTATTATGGCTGCTACTGATTTATATGGCAGAAATTCTCATGAAGTACAAGCAGTGGTAAATGCTTGGTATGCAGTAGGTGTGGGAGATAATCTTTTGCCTACGGCTCTGGATAGAGTGTCAGATGCTTCTTATGCCAATAAGTATATCCGTAACGGACAAATACTCATCCAACGCGGAGAGAATATTTATACTATTCAAGGACAAAAATTGCAGTAGTTTTCTCTAAAAAAATACTTTGGGCATAATCGTGCCCGCATACTCTGCTCAAAATGCAGTACCTTTGCACGCAAATAACTAAAATTAAAATATCAAAGCATATGAAAAAAGGATTGTATCTGTTGCTGGCAGTCTTATGCTTTGCAGCCTGCGAGAAAAAGAATGCGCCGGCTGAGAGCGAGTTTGTGGATCTGGGCTTGACTTCCGGCACCAAATGGAAGAGCCTCAACGAATCGAACCCGAAGGACCCGAACGGGTTCTACAACTACGAGGAGACGATGGCGCAGTTCGGACAAAACGTTCCTACCAAAGAGCAGTGGCAGGAGCTATTAGACCAATGTACCTGGACTTGGACAGGCAAAGGCTACCGTGCTACGGGACCGAACAAAAAGACCATTGACCTGCTGGCAGAAGGCTACTGCGATTGCGATGGATTAGTACAAAACGTGGACACCGAAGGCAACTACTGGGCTTCTACGCTCGATGGCGAAGACACATCCTGGGGCTTCAGTTTCACGGACGATGACATCTTTGTCGGGCACGACTGCGCTTTTTGCAACCGCCTTTCCGTACGCCTTGTCCAATAACCGGTTGAACACCAGACAAACTCCGCCGACCCGATACCGGACAGAGTATGGCAGCGGATGCAAGGAAAGACCTATATTGAGAACCCTTATATCGGGCGCGATGACCTGCGCCATGTGCGTGTTCTGCACTGGGACTATGACAACAAGATGCACGTGGGCGAAATGATCTAAAACTATCGAAGCATGCACGCGGACTGGCTATAGATATCAACACGCTCTACAACCCCTATTACAAAGACCGTGAAGATGGAACACGCTTCATCCAGCCCGCCACGGCGGCTGACTATTGCGACCGCACATGGGATTTCCCCTACAAGATTGACCATGACGATCTCTGCTTCATACTCTTCACCGAAGCAGGCTTCGAGTGGGGAGGCGACTGGACTTCCTGCAAGGACTTTCAACATTTTGAACTGATTGAGCCGGAAGAACCATAAATTGACAACAAAAGTGTTTGTTAAATAGCAACAAAATATGAAAAAGACAAAAAAACTATGGATTTTGCTGACCTTTCCGCTGCTGCTGGGTATGGCATCGTGTAAGTCCGGCGATGGCAACAACCCTGTCGTGCCAACTGACGATATAGAGGCACAACTGCAGCGGATGACATTGCGTGAAAAGGTGGGACAGTTGTTCTTCGTGCGCCCCGAGTGTCTTGACACCACCATTCACTTTAACAGGTCAGGCGGCATTGACGTCAGTTCTGACGACATCACTAAGATTAAACTGCAAGCTGTGAACGCCACCATGAAGAGAGTGAATGAGAAATATCCTGTAGGCGGCATCATCCTCTATGCTCACAACATAGAGGACGAAGCACAACTCGCAGCCTTCATCCCTCAAATACGTGCTCTGAATGGTTCGCCGCTGCTTTGCATTGACGAGGAAGGAGGCCGTGTCGCCCGCATCGCCAATAACGAGAACTTCACTGTGGAGAAGTTCGAGTCAATGGGTGCCATCGGTGCTACAGGCGACCCGCAGAATGCTTACTACTGCGCCTACACTATCGGCTCCTACTTGCACCGCTACGGTTTCGACATCGATTTTGCCCCCGTGGCAGATGTGAATACGAATCCGGATAACGTCGTCATCGGAGCCCGCGCCTTCAGTGATGACCCGCAGGTAGCGGCATCAATGGTGACCAGCTATCTACAGGGACTGAAAGATGCTGGTGTAACGGGCTGTGTCAAGCATTTCCCCGGACACGGCGATACCAAGGCAGACACCCACTTCGGCTACGCACAGAGTCTGAAAACATGGGACGAGATGCTGGATTGTGAGATGATTACCTTCAAAGCAGGAATCCTGTGGGGCACGCAGTTGGTTATGACGGCGCACATAGCTGCACCTAATGTTACGGGCTCGGATGTCCCCGCCACTATGTCGTCACTCCTCCTGCAGAACAAACTGCGCGGAGAACTGGGCTACCGGAACATTATCATTACCGATGGCATGGAGATGGGTGCCATTACGCAGCAATATAGCAATACGGAGGCTGCCGTGGGCACACTCCTGGCAGGCGCAGACATTATCCTTGGTCCGCAGAACTTCGTCGAAGCCTTCGATGCCGTGGTCAAGGCGGTGGAGGACGGTATGCTTGCTGAAGAGCGCATAGACCGGAGCGTACGCCGTATATTAGAAATGAAAAATCAAATAATACAAAATAGATAACCACACTATGTTACACATCAATGAAGAAGCGGCTCGCTGCCTCCTGTGCCACGATGCACCCTGCGGCGCTAAAGTAGCACGCGCAATCCGTGCGGCACGGTTTGATAATCTCTGGACGGCGGCTAAGCTATTCAACGCCATGAGCGACGAAGAATTGGCTCATGCCGAGGCTTCCTGTATCCATTATGACAAACCGATAAGAATTGCGGAGTTGGCGAACGCCGTCAGTTGTCAGCCGTCAGAATTCAGCCATCAGCCGTCGGAGTTGCCTTCGCTGAAACTCAATTTCTGCGACATGATCTGCGAGAATCCGTTCTTCCTGGCTTCATCGGCTATCTGCACCAACTACGACATGGTGGCGCGCGCGCTGGAAGCCGGATGGGCGGGTGTGTTCTACAAGACCATCACCAAGGCGGATATACGTGAAGTCTCGCCGCGCTTCGATGCTGTCCGCAAAGAGGGAACGCCTTTTGTCGGTTTCCGCAACATGGAGCAGCTCAGCGAGAACCCGTACACAGAGGATTTTGATATTCTTCGCCGTTTGAAACAGAACTATCCTGCCAAACGCATCATCGCTTCGATCATGGGACAGACCGAGGAGGAGTGGATTGAGTTGGCAAAGATGGCGGAGGAGGCAGGTTGCGATGCGGTGGAACTGAATTTCTCGTGCCCGCAGATGCGGCTCACGGGGCTTGGAAGCGATATAGGACAGAACCCCGAACTGATTCTATTCTATACCTCGTACGTACGCGATG
Source organism: uncultured Bacteroidales bacterium (assembly GCA_900317345.1). Lineage (GTDB taxonomy): Bacteria > Bacteroidota > Bacteroidia > Bacteroidales > Paludibacteraceae > Colicola. Next base: position 8,631 of record ONGK01000039.1, read on the forward strand.
CGGTGAAGATACCTGTTATCCCGAAGATGACGCCGAATGTGATGTCAATGACCTCTCCTGCGCTTGCTTGCTTTTATGCCGGAGCGTCAGGCATCAGTGCTATCAATACAATCAAATCGATCACCATGAGTCACGATGCCGAGGTGAGCGAGAAAAAGACGGTATCCGGCTATTCGGGCAAGGCAGTCAAACCTATCGCCCTTCGGATGATCCATGAGATGACAGGCAATCCGATTCTGCAAAAAGCCGGCATTGAGAAGCACATGGATATCAGCGGTATCGGAGGCATTGAGACTTGGCGCGACGCACTAGAGTTCATCCAGCTCGGTTGCCGAAACGTGCAGGTCTGCACCGCCGTGATGCAGTACGGCTACCGGATCATTGATGATCTGACCCTGGGGCTGCAGCATTACATGGCTTCCCGCGGCATTACGGAGTTGAAAAAACTTGTAGGCGAGGAACTGCCGAATATCGTTCTGCCCTCCGACCTCGACCGCGAGACGATGGTTTATCCGATGGTTAACCGCAAGCAATGTATCGGTTGCGGGCGATGCTATGTCTCTTGTATGGACGGCGGCCACCAAGCAATCAGTTTTGATGCGGACCGCCAGCCGCGCATCCTCGGCTCCAAATGTGTCGGATGCCATCTTTGCCGCCTCGTCTGCCCCACCGGCGCTATCGGCCTTGCCAAACGTATAAAGAAAACAAGATAACACAGCATTAACACAGGATTACCGGCACGACTTCGGCACGACAGCGGAACAAAAGCGTGCAGTGAAGTGCGGATTTATGTGCGAAACAAAAAAGAAATAAACATATGAAACTATTATCGAACACCAAAAGTCGGTGGCTACAGGGATGTGGCGCACTGCTGATATTATGTGCCTTGTGGTTCACTCCGCAGGGTGCGTATGCTAATGACTATTTGGAGAAAGAGGATCATTACAAAGCCTACCCGACCGGAGTAGATCGTGTACATTTCGTCCTGCCGGTATGGGCGTATGGAAAGAGTTACGACTTCTATATCCACGAGTCAAGTACCATCTGGTATCAAAAAAAAGGTAGTGATACCAAAACTACCTTTGCCAATTTCTGCTCCGACCCGTATGACGAAAACGAGAAAGACTCTGACAAAGGTACAGCCCACGTCAAACTATTAAACGGCATGGGCGACATCATCGTTACCTCGATGGCAAATGGTGTCAACCATCATATTCACGACAATGGCACTATGTCTGACAAGCTGATAGTAGTTCAGAAAGAGGCAGACGGCAACGACCATGTTACCTTCCTTGAGTTGGATTGGTATCCGCCTATATCTTTAGAAAAAGATACTTTCAGCGTAGGTATAACAGTGTCTATTCGCTGGTCGAAGTCTAAGAATGAATGGTATAACTATTCTTGGACGCTTGCAAGTAACCTGACATGTAAGACAAACACTATATCACCGCAATTATACACCCCATATCTATATACTTTTAACGAGAAGGGTGTGGCTGGTTATGGCTATGCAGCAGTGCCGTATATGGTGTTTCAAGACCCCGTCAGTTACTACACTTCGTTCAATCCGTCAGAAGTGGTGTCAAGGGATGTTGAGCGTTCTGGTACTATCTATATACCGACCAACGACACGGTGCAGAAAAACCTCACTGCCACTTTCACCGTGGTGCGCAATGCTGACACTGAATCAACGATGGAGGTAACCACCACCGATGTTGATATTCTGCCTTATCACCGCATTTATAACTTTGCTGCAAGGACAGAAAAAGACAGCACCGGAACCTTCACCGGCAATAATATCCTTCGGTGGTCAATCAAAAATCCTTTCTTGAAAGACATCTTAGATGGTGACTATTTTGAGTTGCAACGCGCTATGCAGAGCGACTTTAGCGATGCACAGCGTATCAGTATTGTGCAGATGAAGCGCGACTCATCGGGCGTTTATACCTACACCGACAGCGACCGAAGTTCTTGGACGGGCAACGCTCAGTCGCAGGATGTGGTGTATGATGAAAGGTATTACAATGTATCAGACCCACATTATACGCTATATGATACCAACAATGAGCCACTGGCTGAATTGAGCGTCAAGCTGATGTCTAACCATATCCTGATGCCGTCCGTTCCCGTTTTCTATCGTGTGCGCCGGGCTTCGGCATCTGTATGGGGGTGGGATAGCGAATTTGTGCATACGGCTACGCTTCAGAATATGAATTTCCTTGCACCGCTTGCTGACAATCAAGAGCCATATACCCTCGATGCTGACTATGAAAATAATCGCAGGGTTAATTTCCGTTTCAAGATAGAGAATAAAGAACCGACCGGAGCCGTTATCGACAAAGATGACTGTACATTGTCGTGCTATATCAACAAAGTGCTCAGAGAATCTATGGTTAACGTAACCATCAAATACTCAATGTTGGAAGCTGATTACAACAAGGTTAATCCCGAAGGAAGTACTTGTTTTCGAGTGGTAACGGCAAATGGTAGTGTGTATCAAGATTGGACATATCTTAATGCCGGTACTTATCAATTCCCGATGAACAGTACCGTACAGGTAAAAAACACTCACGGCTATTGCTACAACAATGGCGAAGAAAGCAGACACACCTTGACCGGTAATACTGTAATTGATTGTTCGACAGAACCTTTTGCACATGGCGCATCGATGTTCGAAGCAACATTCACGGTGCAATCATCAAACACCGTAGCCTCTATTACTACTGACGATTCCGAATATGTGGAGGTATATGTTAAGTATGTAGTGCAAGGCGATGTGGCAAGTCCGGAAAACGGAACTACTTATTCTGTCACCAAAGACGGTAAGAATTATACACAAGGCAGGTACTTATTGTCGGGTTGGTACCAGTTCCCGAAAAATAGTCGTATGGATATCTACAACAACGAAGACGGAAACTTTGAGTGGACTTTCTACATGCCGTTTATTCTCACTGAATCGTGCGAGATAACCATCTACGCCTATCCGCAAAGCGGCAAGCGCAAATTAGATGCCCAAATGGTAAAAGCATCGCAATCGCAAGTTGACGAAAATGTGGCAACAGAGATACGCAACCTCTTATACACTGTTAAAGACAGCTTGATTAAACTGATGCCTCGTGAGGTTAAACCGGAAGATTATGGTCGTTGTATGTGGGACAAGACGGCTCAACTCATCCTTCTGCGCACAATCGAGGAAACAGGTCAGACGATGGAGTTCATCATTCCTCAGGACAGCATTCGCCGTCAGGCTGATGGCTCATGGATTGCCATCTATAGCGACATTGCCAACCAAGGGTGTTCACATTATAAATATAGTATTCGAATTGACCAATCGCGTTCTGACCTGCACGTGCAAGACTCTGCTTCTTTACGTCCGATAGAGATAAGCGGTCCGTCGCTCTATTTCGACGAGGCTGCCACAATAACAAGTTTTGTAGCCTCACAGGGTGATGCCACAACAGCAATGAAAGCAGGTGTGCTTCTGCGTTGGCTGGCAAGCAGTAATGCAGTGGACGAATATATACTACTGCGCAAGGCAGTGGGTAGCGACGAGGCTGCTGACACGATCTATCACGGTACCGACAATAGTTATATTGACCGTAGCGCTATGCCTAATACTCACTACGAATATACCATACAGACACAGTATGTGTGCAACGGCAAGAGCACAGGCAACTACGCTACTGCAGAGGGCTGGCGCACTCCATACGGAGAAATAAGCGGTACTATACTTATGCCCGACAACACCGGCATGGCAGGCGTAACGGTCGCACTGCAAGACGGCAGCGGCAATACAATACGCACCATGACTACCAACGCAAGCGGAGCATATAAGTTCGATAGTTTGGAGTACGCCGCCTTGGAGTGCGAAAAGGCTAAGGTCAATATCACATACTCTTCCAATTTCGGCATGAATGCCCCCGAGAAACAAACTCAATTCCGTGTGTTAGATGCGAACGGCAATGTGTTGGAAGATTGGAATAGCAAGAATGAAGGTACTTACGAATATGCGGTAGGTACGGTCTTGCAAGTGCAATCCATTTCCCCTCTTTGTTCCAGTGCCATCAGTTCATTTACCGTAACTGGACATTTCTCCATTGACTGCTCATATACCCACTATCAAATAGGAATACTCAATCAAATCAATTTCAGTGCAACTGCTACTGAACCAACCGAATGTCAATGCACAAACACCGACCTATCCGGTTATGTTGTAGTACCGACACACCAGTATGGTACATTCTCTTTCAACAGCTCCTCTGCCGGAACGGCAAGCATTTCGCTATCTACAAACAATGCTGTCGCCTCGGGAATAGACTTTATGAACACCTCTTCCACGAGGCTCACAGGTAGAGTGTTATACAAAAACAGCACTATCCCTGTTGCCGGAGCAATGTTCCTGCTAAACGGCGACACGGTGCGTCGTGGCAACACGCCGCTTACAAGTGGTATTGACGGCAATTTTGAGTTGATACTGCCATTGCACCAACCTTGCCGACTGCAAGTGTTCAAACCCGGACACGTGTTCGAGGGCGATGGTATCCTGCGAGTGGAAGATGGAGAAGAAGAGTTTGCGCTTGCTAAAGCACTTGACGGTGTGCGTTTCTACGACCAGACCAAAGTTAGACTTGTAGGACGCGTAGCCGGCGGTAACGACCAGCGCGACTTGCCTCGCGGCTTCGGTTTAGGAACCAACAACCTCGGAGACGACCTGCAACTCGTGCTGCAACTCGAGGGCGACAATACAGCGCAACTCGTCCACGACCCTGATGACCTCTCACGAGACACTATACAACAGACCATTTCCCACATCGTCTATCTGACCGACTCGCTCGCAGTTAACAAAGAACGCATAGTCGGTACGACCCACACGCTCTTTGAGAAAAAGCGCATCACTATTCACCCTGACTCGGAAACGGGTGAGTTTGAGGTGGACTTTTTCCCTGTAAAATACAAAGTCATTCAGGCAACAGCCACCGGCTATGCTACGTTGTTTGGTACCGGACAAGGCTCCGAGACCTTCGACCTCACTAATGCGCCTCTGACCGAATATATAGGCAAATGCAATAAGACAGCCGAAACAATAACAGTGGTACAAAAATCAAACGACGAGCAATTTGTTTCTAACTATCCTTATACCGGCGGTATTGCCTCTCAAGGAGGCTTGTTAGATGGTGATTCAATACACTACAACGCTGTCTATGACTGCATCTATCACTCGCCCGTAGTAGTAACTCTCAAGCAGGTGCTGTATGGTTTGGACAAAGCCGGCTACGGTGAGGAAGAGATGGAAGTGAGCAGTCTGAACCTGCAGGACAAACAGAAAGTAAGTCTATATGAAAAACAGTCGGATGGCTCGGTTACTTACCTGCTTGGACACCCTGTTTTCATTGCTAATCGTAAGTATCAGTTTATAGCAGAGGCGTTTGAGCGTTATTACTACAACAACGACCCGCAGTCGGGTGTTTTAGACGAAGTGCCGCAGCGTGGCGGAAGTGTCAGAGTGCATAACGGACTCAAATCTGCAACCACCTATCAAGACTATACCCTCGACAGCAAAGGACAGAACAAGTCGGTTATACTCGAAGTAGAGGATATCGACACGGAGAACAGTGGCGAGAGCGCTCTCAGAACTGTCAGTACCGCCCTGCAAGTGGAAGGCAACTATGTGGAAACAGAAGTGTTCCAAGCCTTTGTCAGTGGCACTGACATACAGAACGGCGACCTGACCTCAGCAGATAGTGAAGTAGTGTTACTCGATATAGTTCGCGACCCGGGAGGAAACGGCTCGTCAGCATGGGTCGAAAGCGGTACAACCTACAACTACACATACACCGAAACTTACGATTGGAAAATAGGTGTCGAACTGACCCCCAAATGGGGTGTGAACGTCTCGCAGGACATTGGTGCTGTGGCAGCACCCGAAGGCGCAGGTTCATATATTGGTTCAACATACGAGAGCAGCCGCCAACTAAGCTTCACACTTCCTATCACGCATGAATGGAAATGGGGGTATAAATACAACTATACCTTTACCACCACCGACCGTATCTCAACCAGCAGTAGCAAAGCCAAAGATAATGTGAGCAGTAATGGCGATGTCTTCCTCGGCACTACCATAAGACAGTTAGCCGGTAAAGCCAAGACAGTCAGCATCATCAGCGATAGTATGTTCATCGCACGTCAGCCTGCCTTCAATGCCGGACTGATGAAAATACTCTCACAGGGTACAGACTCCAACGGCAAACACTACTATTTGGTTACAGGTCAGAAGGTTGTGCTCGGTTCACTTGTGGCAGGCACATTCGTCTATACACAATATTATATCCTTAATACTCTCATACCTCAACTTGCATTAGAGCGTCAAAACCTACTTATGAATTTTGACAGCGAAGAGGCAGCTCAAGCCTATGCCGACCAAACAGGCGAGCCTGTGTATTGGTATTACTCGTCTGACGACAAGGTAAGTCTTATTGACTCTCTGCCATACAACACCTACAAGATGTTGACACCAACCAATTCCGACCATGCCTATATCAATCGCGTTGCAGCATTGGATAATATGATTACGCAGTGGGTTACTATTCTCTATCAGAACGAGAAAGAGAAAGTGATGGCACGTATGGCTGGTTCAGAGGTTGGTACATGGTCAGTAAGCAGTGGTGCAACCATCACTCACACTGATACTTATAACGCTTCTGCGCAATACAATGAGATGCCACAAGGCGGTGACCTTGTGGGGTCTTATTGGTCAAGCAACAGCGCCAAAGTCGGACAGAAACTGCTCAAAGATATGAAGAACATAGTCAAATTCTTCAAAGACATGGGCAAAGACCAGATTGGTACCACGGTTGCACAAGCCATCAACGGTTTAGCACGTCCGGAAGGACAAGGTGTTGGAGCAGACCCGACCGACAGAGAAGAACAGCAGTCGCTCGGCACAAAAACCAACACGTCAAAGTTCTCACTAGACTACAATCCTATCTTCTCCTATGATAACAATATGAATTCGGCACAAGAGCAGACGGTCAAGAAGACGAGTGGTTTCACTCTTGGAGCAGATAGTCACGGCGACATCACCGTTTCCGTTTATCGCGCGCCATACGACAGTGTATGGGACACGCGTACAGAGTTTATTCGTGAGAATGTAGGCGAAGCCGATAACGATGATCTCCACTATGGCTCGTACGTATTCTATACCGTAGCAGGAAGTACTTATTGTCCACACGAGGCAGAAGAGAAAACGCAGTTCTACAACGAGGGTACGATACTGAACAACGAAACACAGTGGGTTGACAAACCTGAG
>ONGK01000025.1 GCA_900317345.1 uncultured Bacteroidales bacterium
TTGCTAATGGTCTTCGACCCCTGCGAGGACCGAACGCTTGTTCTCCATTCCGACGGCCAAACCATCCGCTCGCACGGCATCTTTCCGACCGATTCTATCTCGCTTTTGATTTATGACAAGAATGACTAAGATACTCTTTATATGTCATGGCAATATATGCCGCTCTCCGATGGCGGAGTTCATTATGAAGCACTTATGCCAAGAGGCAGGAGTGGAGGAGCAGTTTGAGATAGCTTCTGCTGCTGTCTCTACAGAGGAAATAGGCAACGACATGTATCCGCCGGCTAAACGGGTTTTGGCAGCCCATGACATTCCGTTCTCTCACCGCGCGGCGCGGCAGATCACAAAGGCGGATTTAGACATCTATGACCATATTATTTGTGCCGACAGGTCGAATATCCGGATTATGAAATACCATTTGGGCGAAGATGTGCTCAGTACGTGCCATGCCCAAGTCTCGATGATGATGGAGTGGGCGGGGCAGAATAGAGATGTCTCTGACCCTTGGTACACCGGTGATTTCGAAACGGCGTATCAAGATATTGATAATTCATGTAAAGCGATATTAAAACAACTTATTGTTTAGTCCTAAAAATCTGATATTATGCTACAAATTGGAGACAAAATGCCGGCATTCAGCGTGGCAGAACAACGCGTTCATAGCCCGTGGTTATCAGGTCTTTGGCGTGAGCAAGGATTCGCAGGCTTCGCATGTCAAGTTCAAAGAGAAATACGGCTTGCCGTTCCCGCTGCTCAGCGACCCGACTACGCAGATGTTGCAAGCGTTTGGAGCCTGGGGCGAGAAGAAGCTCTATGGTAAGGTCTCTATGGGCACACTCCGCAAGACCTTCATCTTTGATGAAAACGGCATTCTCGAGCGTATCATCGACAAGGTGGACACCAAAAACCACTCCGCCCAGATCCTGTAAATATCCCGTTTCCCTCAAAAAAACGCTCTAATATTTGCATATTCCAAAAAAATGTAGTACCTTTGCAGCGCAAAGGTTGATTGAAACAGATGACGCATCCTAACTTGTATATCATTGCCGGCCCAAACGGCGCAGGAAAAACAACGGCTTCATATACCTTGTTGCCGGAAATGTTAGGTTGTACCAATTTCGTCAATGCCGACGAGATAGCCCGCGGCCTGTCGCCTTTTTCTCCGGAAACGGTTGATGTACAAGCTGCACGAATCATGTTAGCGCGTATTGAGGAGCTGCTGGCTCAGAAGGTGGACTTTGCTATCGAAACGACCCTTGCTACACGCTCGTATGTGCAACTCGTCAAGCGCGCGCAAAAGGCGGGATATAAGGTGCATCTGCTGTTCTTCTGCCTCGAAAGTCCAGAACAAGCTATTCTACGTGTAGCACAACGCGTTGCCGAAGGCGGCCACAACATCCTAGAGGATGTTATTCGTCGCCGCTTTGCAAGAGGAATTGCCAATTTGACGCATTTATATCTGCCGATATGCGATAGTGCGTTAGTTTATAATAATTCGCACGGCAAACCGCAAATCATTGCGGAGTTAGAAATAGAAACACATTCCATGATAGTTTACGACAAAGCTATATGGACTAAAATAACACAATCATGAGCGAGAAAGAACTAAAAGCACGAGTTAATGAGGGTTTGAATTTATCATATCGTAGACTGGTAGAGCAGCATCGTAAAACCAACACTCCGCTAATCTTCAGCGAGAATGGCGTTGTGCAGTTTGTTGACCCAAACACCGTTGAAATATAAAAGGCGTTTGTTGAAAATAATATAATGGCAAAACAAAAAGAAATAATTGTCAAGGACACAACTATCCGTTCGTTTTCTCAGAATGGATGGGACTATATCTGTATTACGGACATTGCAAGGCAAAAGAACACTGAAGATCCCAATGGCGTAGTTGGCAATTGGATGCGAAATAGGAATACTATTGAGTATCTTGGATTATGGGAAGCATTAAATAATCCCCATTTTAACCCCCTCGAATTCGAGGGGTTTAGAAATCAGGCAGGTTTGAATGCTTTCACGCTTTCACCAAGTCGTTGGATTGAAGCGACTAATGCAGTAGGACTTATAGCTAAGTCAGGGCGTTATGGTGGTACATACGCACAACGCGACATCGCTTTTAAGTTTGCCAGTTGGGTATCTGTTGAGTTTGAACTCTACTTAATTAAGGAGTTCCAGCGTCTCAAAGAGGAAGAGCAAAAGGCTATTGGATGGTCCGCAAAGCGTGAGTTGGCAAAGATAAACTATCATATTCATACAGACGCCATTAAGGAGCATCTTATCCCTCAGGAGATTGACGCATACCATCGCTCGCTTATCTATGCCAATGAAGCCGATGTGCTCAATGTGGCTTTGTTTGGCATGACGGCAAAAGAATGGCGAGACGCGCATCCGGAGGAGAAAGGCAATATAAGAGATTATGCAACGATTAACCAGTTGATTTGCCTGAGTAATATGGAGAACCTGAATGCCGTCTTTATCAATGAAGGCCTGCCGCAAGGCGAGCGTCTTCAGAAACTCAACCAGATTGCCATCCAGCAAATGACCGTGCTGGAGAATGTAGAAAGCAAACATATATTGAAAGAAGTAAAATAATATACCGCTGAGCTCTGCAGCGTAAAAAAGAGAGTACATAAAAGGCGTTTATTGACGTTGTTTGCGACTAACTGAAATCTTCGCAACGTTTCGTACCAAGTCCAAACAGCAACAATGAATGTCCCGTGGGTATGTTAATATACCACGCCTCGCTATGGGTGAGGTGGGTTTAGCATATCGGGCGTGGATTTCGGTTGTTTTTCTACTTGGTACAGGGATTGCGAAGCCCTCAGTTAGCGTGAAGAACAAGTGAACTTCACGCTTTTTGCGTGCAAAATCGTGCCATCGAGGCTAAGAACTTTACGCTTTTATTGTTTTTTATGCTACAACCAATCCCTGAAGGTGTAAGAAGGGGCTAAAATTACATTCGATTATGACAAACACAAACAAGGCGCACGATGAAGCCGTTCAACTTGTTCGGGAGAAATTAGAAGAGTCCGGTCTATTCGGCAAAATAAAAACAGATGGTGTACCGCAAGGCGTTGATTTGCAAACAACGCACAATGGAAACACCTGCTACTTTACGGTCATTAAGGGAAAAGAACAAAAATCTAAATCCACTTACTCAGCGGTAGGCGCAAACACATGGCAGTTTGCTATGAAGCATCCTCATACATTGTTCTTTATTGCTGCTATAGAAAATATGGAAGGCAATTTTGAGTTCTATTGCTACACACCTACGGAGATGTGGGAACGTTCCAACAAACCGTATGTACATCTAAAATGCAATCCTCTAAAGAAAAGCAAACGTAGTCTCAAAACTATTGAAGAGACCTTCAGTACTGATATCCCATCTGAACGATATGAGGGAGAAAAGAAAATGGTGATCAATCTGGGTATACTTTCTAATTTGTTAGATAAATTGCAATCAATATAAGGTTAAATCTCCAGCCTATCATCAAATTGGAGATAAATTTTAAAAATATATTTAATATGAAAACAAAACTCTTTACCCTATTGCTCGCTGTAGTAGTCAGCGTAGGAACCATGTTCGCCGAAAAAGTTCGAATTGGCGATTTGTATTACAACCTCGATGCCACCAACCAAACGGCAGAAGTAAAGCATTTGGAAGATTGGTATGAATTTCTAACAACCGCTAATATCCCTGCTTCTGTGACCTATGATGCAAAAACGTATAGCGTCACAAGTATTGGAGATTATGCTTTCCGAGGTTGCAGCGGTTTGACCTCTGTGACGATTGGCAATAGAGTCACAAGTATTGGAGAGGAGGCTTTCTATGGTTGTACCGGTTTGACCTCAGTGACGATTGGCAATAGCGTCACAAGTATTGGAGAGGAGGCTTTCCGAGGTTGCAGTGGTTTGACCTCTGTGACGATTGGCAATAGCGTCACCAGCATTGGAGATTATGCTTTCTATGGTTGTACCGGTTTGACCTCTGTGACGATTGGCAATAGCGTCTCAAGCATTGGAGAGGAGGCTTTCCGAGGTTGCAGTGGTTTGACCTCTGTGACGATTCCCAATAGCGTCTCAAGCATTGGAGAAGATGCTTTCACTGGTTGCACTGGTTTGACCTCTGTGTATATAACCGACTTTGCTGCATGGTGTGGTATTTCAGCAGGTGAGTATGTTACTTATGGGAGTTATTATTATGGATCTTCATTCGGCGGTTTATATAATTTGTATCTCAATGAAAAACTGATTACAGACCTCATAATTCCCAGCAACATAACAAGCATAGGAAATGGTGCTTTCGCACATAGCAGTATAAAATCAGTTGTAGTATCGGGTGGATGTCAAAGCATTGGAGACGGCGCTTTCTATCGTTGCGATAGTTTGACCTCTGTTGTGATTCAGAGAGGATGTCAGAGCATCGGAAATGAGGCGTTTAAGAATAGTGACAATATAACATCAATAACCATTCCAAGCACCCTTACTAATATAGGCAATTTTGCTTTTTCTACAGGAAAAATAGAGACAGTGTACAATTATGCTACAACTCCGCAAGACATGAGTAGTTATTCTGGTTATGAGATGCTATATCGCGGAATATTAGCACTCGCCACGCTTTATGTTCCACAACAATCGATTAATGCATATAAGTCTGCTTATTTTTGGAAATACTTTGGAAATATTCTTCCTGTACAGACACCAGAGCCACAAGCCATTGAAAATATCTCTGACGATGATTCCTTTAACGCTAGTGAAGGCAAGATTCTAAGAGACGGCCAGATCTTCATCCTCCGCGGCGACAAGACCTATACTCTCCAAGGCCAGGAGGTGAAGTAACAATCAATTTTGCAACTCAATAGAATAGGGCAGAGAGCAATCTTTGCCCTGTTTTTATGCAACAATGTCTCGGTTTATATAAAAAAGTGTATAAATGAAACAAGCCTTTAAGCCCATAAAACTAAATAAAATTCATTTTTTGGTCTAAATTCTTGCGTATGTCAAACTTTTGTTGTACCTTTGTACTCGAAAAGAGAGTAGGGCATCATCGCCCACGAAATTCCATTAAATAAACGGTTGAGAGGCAAAACGGAGTAATGACCCCATAGAATCGTTACGTAATGATACCGTGAAGAACCAAAGATGAACTAAATATGTACTAAATAAGGACTAAAGAAGAACTAAAGAATTATGTAAAATAATAAGGAAAATGGCACGAGCAGAATTGAGTCCGGGAATAGAGAGTTTGCGAGGCAAACTATCCGGAAAATCAGGTATTCAAACCCGTTTTAAGCAATGGAAAGATGATTCGGGACATGTGATTAAGGTAGGGCCGCAGGAGATATTCATGCGCAAGAGCCGTGATTACAAGCGTAGTCCGCGAACGGAGGCAGAGAAAGCACAGGCGCAGTTGTGGCAAGAAGTTTGCCGCGATGCAAGCTTGATAATCAAAGATAAGAATCATCCTCGATACGCAGAATTGCGTACACGATGGAATGCACAGTTCCAAGGCGGCGCCGATGCGGAGCTGAATGCCGGGAAAGACAAACGCGTGATTTACGGAATGTTTCCGGTGTTTGTTCGGATGGTGTTGCTGACAGAACGGAAAGTATCACAGTAAAACGGGCATGTCAAAAATTGAATTCTGCCAAAATGGCAGAGTTAGAAACATGGCATAATTATTGTACAACTCCTTATATATAATATATGCCGTTTACGAACCTAATCGTGGTTATGTAAAATAGCATATTTAGGGAAGAACCCTATTATATAAAAAACTATTTTATAATGGCTAAAGCCATTGACCACTTGCGTTGTAGGACCGTTACACTGTAGGACCGCCCTACGGGCTGATTAAGAAGATACAAATATAGCATATGGAAGATAATTATCAAATAGAAAACAAGTATTACAGCGTGTTGCCGATAAAGAACACGGTGTTGTTTCCGGGTGTGATGCTGCCGATTGCAGTTTCGAAGAAGAAAAGTCTCAAACTGATTAAGGATGCCAACAAAAACGACAAGCCGCTCATTCTGCTGACACAGAAGGACGACCGCGTGGCAGACCCTACAGAGAAAGACCTCTATACGCTCGGTACTTTTGCCCGTGTGCTGCAAATCATCCCAGTTCCGGAGATGGGCAAAGACACGCTGATGACCATTTTTGAAGGTCTGCATCGTGTGCAAGCCGTTGATTTTCAGGAAGGTGAAGACGGTGTGTTGGAAGCTCATGTCTATGAGATGGAAGAAAATATGCCACTGAGGAGCGACAAGCAGTTCAAAGCGACCGTGGATAACATCCGTGAGACCGTCATGAACATCCTCAACAAACGGGATGACGCGCCGACAGGTCTGCAATCATCGCTGAAGAACCTGACCAATTCCCCATCCTTCCTCAATTATGTCTGCTCCGTTTATCAGATGCCGGCAGACAAGAAGCAAGGCCTGTTGGAGATTCATGACCTGACAGAGCGTGCTACGGCGTTGCTGGCCATCCTGCAGAAAGACCTTGAGGAGCTGACGATAAAGGAAGATATCCGTCGCCGGACGATGGAGAAAATGGACAAGCAGCAACGTGAATACTTCCTGCAACAAGAGATAGAGACCATCAAAAAAGACCTCGGTGACACCGGTTCGCAGAACATCAGCGCGCTGCGCGAGAAGGCCGCAGGTATGTTATGGCCGGCTACTGTGGCAGAGCAGTTTGAGAACGAGGTGCAACGCCTGGAGCACATGCATATGTACTCGCCTGACTACTCTACTCAACTGGATTATCTGAACACAATGCTGGCGTTGCCTTGGGGCGTTTATTCGGAGGATAACTACGACATGCAGCACGCGCAAGAGGTCTTGAACCATGAGCATTTCGGTCTGGACAAAGTGAAAGGCAGAATTGTCGAATATCTTGCGGTACAGCGTCAGTTGGCTCTTCGCAGTAAGAAGGAGAAGGAAAAGAATCCTGTGAAGTCCCCTATTCTCTGTCTGTACGGCCCTCCGGGAGTTGGTAAGACGAGTCTCGGAAAGAGCATCGCAGAGGCGCTGGGACGCAAGTATGCGCGTGTGTCTTTAGGCGGTCTACACGACGAAGCGGAGATACGCGGACACCGGCGTACATACATCGGTGCGCTGCCCGGACGTATTGTTGATAGCATAAAGAAATGCGGCACTTCGAACCCTGTGTTTGTGCTCGATGAAATCGATAAGATCGGCGCAGACTACAAGGGCGATCCTACGTCAGCATTGCTGGAAGTGCTCGACCCGGAGCAGAACAGCACATTCCATGACAACTATCTGGATGTGGATTATGACCTGAGTCATGTGCTGTTCATCGCCACGGCTAACAGTCTGGACACGATTCCACGGCCTCTACTCGACCGAATGGAGCTGATTGAGATGACCGGATATCTGCAGGAAGAGAAAGAGGAGATCGCCAAGCGGCATTTGATTCCCAAGGAGCTGAAGAACCATGGTCTGAAGACAACTCAGCTGAAATTCAACAAGGAAATCCTGGCGCATATCATAGATGATTACACGCGCGAGTCAGGCGTCCGTAACCTCGAGCGGCAGATTGCTACTATTTGCCGTAAGGTGGACACTAAACTGGCGCTCGGCGAGGAATACAACGTCTCTGTGACGCTCGAAGACCTGCGTTCGTATCTTGGTCAGGCGCGTTACAGCCGCGACAGTTGGGAGACGAACAAGTATGTGGGCGTGGTAACAGGCCTGGCGTGGACACAAGTGGGCGGAGAGATTCTCTTCATCGAGACAAGTCTATCCGCCAGCAAGAATCCTACTCTAACGCTAACCGGTAACTTAGGCGATGTGATGAAGGAGTCTGCGACGCTTGCTTTGGGCTATGTCAAGGCTCATGCCAAGGAATTAGGCATCAATCCGGAGGTCTTTGAGACCACATCGGTACATATTCACGTGCCGGAAGGTGCCATTCCGAAGGACGGACCGAGTGCCGGTATCACGATGACAACTGCTCTTGTAAGCGCGTTTACAGGCCGTCTGGTTAAGCCGCGTATCGCTATGACCGGTGAGATGACGCTGCGAGGCAAGGTATTGCCTATCGGAGGCGTGAAAGAGAAACTGCTGGCCGCCAAACGAGCAGGTATCACGGATATCATTCTCTGTGAGGACAACCGCAAAGATGTACTGGAGATAGCAGAAGTCTATCTGAAAGGGCTGAAACTGCACTACGTGCACGATATCAGCGAGGTAATAGAAAAAGCGCTTCAGTAAAGCGCTTTTTTATTTAAGATTGAAGATTTGAGAATTCTTCAAACGTATTATCGGTATAATAGACGACAATACGACTAATCTTCTTCTGAGGAGCTGCAGGAGTCTGCGGCTCTTCTTTTGTTACGACGGTAGAACGAGTACCAGCGGCACTTTGAGGCGGCAGATGGTCAAATAAACCGGCTTCTTGCCCCGGTACGGTACGCCACATATCCCCTTTTCCGGCAATCAGCCACTCCGGATTAAGCGTAGGATAGCGCTCCATAATACGTTTCATGACTTCCAGACTGGGGTTATTACGGCCGGACATCATATTACTGATAGTTCCCGGACGCACCTGTATCTCTGCTGCAAATTGACGTGCAGACAGGTTCAGCGACTTCATTACCGCTTCTATTCGCTCTCTCTCATTCATTGTATTATCGATTAAAAATATTCGATTCTCAGAAATCGAGTGCAAAGGTACAAAAAATAATCGAAATACACAAATATGCGCAAACATTTTTGTAAATTATTTTTCACAGATGTGAATTATATGCCCAATTTATAAAATTCACAATTGTGGACACACCTTCCGTGGAACAATTTACAGTGACGTACATGAGGACACCAGCACGATGAGGCAGAAATAGCCAAATAAACACACTATTTTGTCTTCATGTAATTCTCATAAGTAGCAGATTTATTGCATTTTATTAAGTTTAGCTAACATATATTGCAATAAAATGGCCTCCAATTGGATTATTCGGAATTATTCACGTATTTCTATTTTAAGTAAACTATGTAACTGCAGAAAATTAACGAGTTACGATATAATATTTCTCATAGATGTTAGGTAGGTGCGCTTCTTTATTGCAGGACGACAAATGAAACATTTCCTTAAATAGGCACTACTCTACTCTGCTGAAGCAAACCAGAGAAAAGATACCAAAATGTTCGGATGTGCTGCAGTTTGTGTGCGACACAAATGAATGCAAACAAGAATCGCGAAGTGTTCACATTTATTATGCACAAAATTCACATTTTTTTCTTGCACAATTCACAAAAATATATTACCTTTGCATCGAATTTGAAATGAAGGATTCAGTAACTATTGTCATTAAACTATTAAACCTATTCAATTATGAAAATCAATGTTAACACTATGAAACAGCAAACGCAGGACTTTCTCCTGCGTTTGTTCATTGAGTCAGACGCCGGTACTACTCCATCTTCCGGTCCTTATCCAATAAGTTCGCGATGCGGCACATACGCCCGTTTACATTCCTGAACTGATTTTTTTTCTATTTTTCTTGCATATATGCCAGAAAAGCTGTATCTTTGCAGTCGATTTTAGTCGATGGAAGAGAAACAGCACATAGGGCAGTTGTTTGACCGAATAGCTCCCACCTACGACGGACTGAACCATGGTCTGTCGCTCAGTATTGACCGTTATTGGCGTACACAAGCCATCCGACAGATGATGCCGGCCGAGCATGTACTGGATGTAGCTATCGGTACCGCGGATCTGACCATAGAGATGCTGAAGCGCGGCAAAGCCAGCCATATAACGGGTATTGACCTATCGGACAATATGATGGCGATAGGCAAGCGGAAGGTGGAGAAGCTCGGGGGAGCAAGAGTGGAGTTTGTGCATGGCAACGCGCAGGAGATGCCGTTTGCGGACAACACGTTTGATGGCGTGACCTGTGCTTTCGGCTGTAGGAATTTCCAAATTCTGGATGCCGGTTTGCAAGAGATATATCGTGTTCTGAAGCCCCGCAAGCAAGTAATGATCTTGGAGTTTTCCTATCCGGAGAACCGTCTCGTGCGCGCACTATACGATATATATTTTACGCATATGCTGCCTTTCATCGGCCGGCTGGTGAGTAGGGACAAGACGGCATATACCTATCTCAATCGGTCCGTCAAGTCCTTTTGCTACGGCGAAGCGTTTGTGCAACACCTGCTTGACGCGGGCTTCAAAGAGGCGCAAGCCAAGACGTTAACTTTCGGAATAGCAACAATTTATACAGCAATAAAATGGTAAAACACATTATTCTTTGGAAGCTTCGCTCGGAGTTGAGTATAGCGGAGAAACAGGCAGCAGCCAAAGCCATCAAACAAGGTCTGGAAGGTCTGAAAGGACAAGTACCCGGACTGATAGACATCCATGTGCAGATTGACGGACGCCTGGATAGCAGTAATGTGGATATTATGTTAGACTCCACGCTGGATTCCGCAGAATCGCTGAAAGGATATGCCGTTCATCCGGCCCATGTGGCTGTTGCTAATGGCATTGTTCGCCCGAATACGGAGCTGAGAACTTGTCTCGACTACGAGTGCTAACCTTATTTTATGTATATTATGAAGCCACGAATTGCCGCCATACTCCTACTCTTGCTATCGGTAAGCACCCTTGCTGCACGTCCGCAGAAACGCGAGGTAATCATTGATACCATCTGCAACGCGCCGCTGAAGGAGATGCTCAAAGTGGCCAACCGCTTCTGCTATCAGTTTCAAGCCTGCCCTGATTCGCTATTCAGTTGGGCTTATTTGGGAATGGGCGAAGCAGAAGTGACGGAATCCAAGACGAAAGAGAGCCGCGATGCTATCCAACTGCTATACAAGGAACGCGTCTATGACCCGAAGCTGAAGACAGGCGATGTGGCAATCGATATTTATGTGCTGGGCGTACGATGGTGGAAAGACCAGCATCTGGGCACGAAGTATGTACTCAGCCGGCCATCACACGCGCAATACCCGCTCACGGCACATATGACAGCCACCTACTCCGGCTCTATTCTACATGGCGGAGATTGTATTTTCCGCATGGAACCTATATCTCCGGACAAGACCCGTGTTCACTATGAGTTCTCC
The DNA here is from genome assembly GCA_900317345.1 of uncultured Bacteroidales bacterium. GTDB lineage: Bacteria > Bacteroidota > Bacteroidia > Bacteroidales > Paludibacteraceae > Colicola. The sequence goes on from ONGK01000025.1 coordinate 11,103, forward strand.
CTCACTTTCGGTAAAGTGCTATCCGCTTTCATATCCGACAAGACATGGAAAAACGCCATAGAATGGCGCTTTGTGACGATATTGGAAAACCTGGTGGAATGCGCAGAAACGGGCACTGTATCTGAGAAAGTGCGCGGCCCGCAGAAGTGATATTTAGCGTCTGCGAGGTTTTATCCCTTCATAATTATTGATTGTGCGACAGGTTTCGCAGTTACGCCACTGATAAGTGAGCGTTATTCCTACTTGGAACCATCCGTCCGCCCATTTATGGTGCAATTTGCCGTCGCCTCCTTTATACCATAGACCGCCGGTGCCGTAGCACTCTCCTGAACTGCTTTGAGAAGCCGCCAACGGATAGGCATCGAGATTGAAATAATACTCATCGCACAGACCTTGCTGTACCATTATTTCTGCGCTCAGAGTCCATGAAGTGGAGAGAAGCCAGCTGTAACCGAGTCCCAGTTGAACCATCGGCAAGAGACCGAATGTGCTACCTTTCAGGTGTTCATCCGTTCCTTCTTTTTTGAAATCATATGATGTGATTATACTGGCCGTAAAGCCGACGCCGCCATATAGATAGAATCCCGCCTGCGAGAACGGATAATACTGCACGCCTACATAGGGCTGCACGAGCACAGATTGAAACTTGCGGTAGTCGGTTCGCTTGAGTGTGTCCGGTAGCGCCTGCAGCTTGGCGGTGTTGTCTCCACCCAGCATGCCTCCCATCAATCCAACACGTAAGTTACAATGAGTGCTGATAGGATGCTGGTATGCAAGAGAAAAGCCGGCACCGATATTCTTGGCATTGAAACCTCCATTGAACGGCAGTCCGATATTGTCCACATCGCCATAATAATACAACGCACCCGCACTGAAGCTGACGCCCGGGGCAACGAATGAATTGCGCGTGGTGAACAGACCACTATGCCTGTTCGGCCGCTTTGTCCACATCAAACGAGGATTTTTCACCTCACGCTCATACCTCTGCGCATGCAAAAATGGCGGAACCAGATACAGTCCGCATATAATCAGCCATATACCATATGTGCGACGATTCATGATTGCAAATTCGGCACAAAGGTACTACAAAAATCGGACATATGCAAATTTATTGCACTTTTTCGTAAATGCAGTCACCCTTTATATAACCGGAGTATCTGTTCCGCAATAGTATTCCAGTTATATTTCAGTGCTGCTTTTCGCGCCTGATTAGAGCAAGATTTCCATAAATCATCATCAGAAAGAAGCTGTTTCACCATTTGCGCCATGGTCAGCGTGTCTCCGAAATCACACAAGAAACCGGTCCGCCCGTGCTCCACTACATTGCCGACACCGCCTACATTGGCGGCAACCACCGGCAAACCGCACGCCATGGCTTGAGCAAAGACGATACCCTGCGATTCTTCGGCAGAGTGAAGAACAAAGAGTTTGGCATGCTCATAGGCAGAGAGGAGTTTTACTTGCGAGACATCGGTCTCCAAAGAGATATCGTTGCAGTACGGGCTACGTTGTATATATTGCTTCAAACGGTTGTAATATGCAGTGTCGGCCTTGGCACCGATGACACGCAGACGAGCATCTATTCCCCACTCTTTCAGGCGATTAAACATCTCCACTGTGTATAGATGGCCTTTGCGCGGCGTGATAGTTCCCACACATAGTATAGTTCGGCTAATCTCATCACACGGATGATTGAAGAATTCTGCATTGATGCCCTGGGGAATTACATGCAGTTCAGGCATTTGACGCAAAAGATGTTTGTCGTAATACCGCTCTATGCGTTGCGCGACATACTCCGTGTCAACGATGACAGGCGATGCGGCATTCAACAATGCCTTTTCTGCGCGCGCCTGAATAATATATTGATATACGTGCTTGAGCGATGGTTGCCGCAGAAGAGCCTTTCGTTTCTCTTCCCGCAATAATCCATGCACGGTCAGAATAACCGGAATACCTGCCGATTTGGCAAGTCGATAGAGTGCGCCACTCACTATTCCTGTACCGTGAATATGTACAACATCCGGCTGAGATGCCAAGATATCACGGCATATATCCGTGGCCCGTTTTATAGCTGATTGATTGTGTCTGCCGGCATTCGAATACCGATGAATAATTATATTTTCACTATATTCGCAAGTATCTTTGCCGCCAATACGCGGATAGTCGAAGACCTCAACGGTATGGCCGATTTGCACAAGCGCAAGAGTCAAACCAAAGACAGAGGCTTCTACTCCTCCGCATATATAATCTTCTGAAAGCGGGTATGATCCGACTTGTGCAATTCTCATATTTATTCCCGGTTGAAAGAGACGGATGCCGAATTATTGCGCAAAGGTACAACAAATTTTGCAAATGTGCAAATAAACGAACATTTTTTTAAAAAATCACTCAAAACTTGCATATATGCAAAAATTGTTGTATCTTTGCACGAAATTTTTAGAATATGATAAACAGAACGATGGTTCGAACGCGTGTGGTCCAGACGCTGTTCGCATATTACAAGGACGAAGGGAAGACATTCGGAGCAGCCCGCAAAGAACTGATTAAGAGCTTTGCGGACACGTATGATTTGTATTTTATGCTGTTGGATTTTGTCAATGAGTTGACAGCATATGCGCAACGTGAGATGGAAGACCAGATTGCACGCGCACGTGCAACACACTCGGAATGGACGCCCAATAGACGGTTTGTGCAGAACAAACTGGCACAGCAGATTTTTGACAATCGTGCACTGCGTGCCCGCATTCAGGAGCAGCAGTTGGCCTGGGATAGCGGTATGCCGGCTGTCAGCGATGTGTACCGCAAACTGAGGGAGAGTGATTTCTACCGCGAGTACATGGAGGCAGATAGTTGCTCCTACGAGGACGACAAACGTATCTGGCGGCAGATTTACCAATACCTGCTCACGGACAATGAAGTGCTCGCCGATGCGCTGGAGGAATTGGAAGTAGTGTTGGATAAGAGCAATTGGACAACAGATGCCGATGTCATCATTAGTTATGTGATCAAAACCATTAAGCGCTTCAAGGAAGATTGTACTCCCGATACACCGTTGCTTGAGATGTTTGACAACGAGGACGAAGTGCAGTTTGCCACCGATCTGTTGGAGAAAGCCATCAATGGTCATGAGGAATACGAACACCTGATCAACACACATCTCAAGGGCTGGGATGCAGACCGCATCGCCGATATGGACCGCGTAATCCTTGAGACCGCTTTAGCTGAGATTTTGGAGTTCGAGGATATAGCAATGACCATCTCGCTCAATGAATATATCGAACTCGCCAAGACCTATTCGGGCGACAAGAGTTATATGTTTATCAATGGTATTTTGACAGAGATATTGCGCGACCTGAAAAACGAAGGGAAGTTCTTCAAAGGATTTGCGATAAAATAGATAAAAGACAGTTTTTAATCCAAATAATAAGTATTATGATGTTAAATTTGATTTTATTGCAGGCAGAAGGCGCTGCACAACAAGGAAACCAGTGGTCATTCTGGATCATGATGATTCTTATCTTCGTGGTATTCTATTTCTTCATGATTCGTCCTCAGACAAAAAAGCAGAAAGAGTTACAGAAACAACGCGAAGCAATGAAAAAAGGCGACAAAGTAGTAACCGCAGGCGGTATATACGGTGAAATCAAGGAAGTTCAAGAGAACGCCTTCATCATTACCATCGCCAAGGATGTGACCATCAAAGTAAGCAAAGAGAGCGTCTTCGCCGATGTAGCTGATGCACAGCAGGCTGCACAGGAAGAGAAGAAATAAGGGTTTAGAAGTTTAAGAGTTTAAGGGTGAGACGCGACATTCTGACATTCCTATTGTTTGTGGTTTTTGCTGCGTGCATCTGGTACGGACACGCCATGCAATCAGTACGCAATACTCGCGTGCCTGTACTTATCCAGTATACAGGCAAGCCGGGTAACATCGGTCTGGGCGGCGACGGTCTGCCCGACACAGTGGTTATAGAAGTGCGCGATGCGGGTTCACGCCTCAACGCGTATCATCGCGACCCGCTGCACCTGACCATTGACCTGCGGCAGTATATCCATGGTGAAAAAGGTACGATTCGCGTGCCTTCGGACGCACTAAGACGTAGCATCAGCAATATTTTGCAGGGCACAAGCAGCCTCATCGACACACGTCCGGAGGAAATCAGTTGTCCGTATTTCACCGAACAAGAGAAGACTGTGGTTGTTGCCTTCGACGGCGATATTCACCTTGCGGACGAACACCAGATAGTAGGCAAACCTATATTGAGCCGCACGAAAATTAAAGTGTACGGGGAAGACAAGGCGCTGAACACTATCGATACGTTGTTCACGGAACATCAGACGTTGGAATGTCCGAACGATACAATGCAAATACGCATAGCTCTGGCTGTTCCGGCTCACCTAAGGGCACAGGAAGACAGCGTGACCATGACAATCGTATCCGAACGCTTCACGGAGAAGAAATTTGTGCTTCCTATCCATGTAGCGGGCGTGCCAGAAGACTATCATTTGCGCCTTTTCCCGCATGAAGTGGAGGTAAATGTACGTGTCGGCATAAGTCATTTTACCCAAGTGCAACCCACAGACATCCGTGCAATATGCATCTATTCATCGGAGCGCGTGGACAAACTGGACGTCGAATTACGCTACTCTAACCCCTATATCACGGCAGCTTGGGCCTATCCGGGCGTAGTGGAATTTCTTTTGGAGCAATGAGACAGATACAGATGGTGGATTTGCAGGCACAATATCAGCGTATTAAACGCGATATTGATGCAGGCATACAGGAGGTGATTGAGTCCGCGGCCTTCGTTAAAGGGCCCAAAGTAGCGGAATTTCAGACGCACTTGGAGCAATACACCGGCGCCAAGCATGTCATACCTGTTGGCAACGGGACTGACGCGCTGCAGATAGCGCTGATGGCACTCGGCATGAAACCGGGTGATGAAGTCATCACACCAACGTTCACATTCATTGCAACAGCCGAGGTGGTAGCGCTACTCGGTTTGAAACCTGTGGTGGTTGATGTCAACTGGGAGACCATGAACATGGACACTGAGGCCGTACGCCGAGCCATCACACCCAAGACAAAAGCCATCGTTCCGGTTCATTTATTCGGCCAGTGTGCAGAAATGGACAAACTGTTAGCGTTGGCGAAAGAGCATCACCTGTATGTGATAGAAGACGCTTGCCAAGCTATCGGTGCAACCTATACATTCCCAGACGGCATAACAAAACAAGCCGGCACAATGGGAGACATCGGTTGCACTTCGTTTTTCCCATCAAAGAATCTCGGCTGCTATGGTGACGGAGGTGCCATCTTCACGAACGATGATGAGTTAGCGGCGCTCATGCGGGCAATAGCTAACCATGGAATGGTGATTCGTTATCATCATGACCGCGTCGGTGTTAATAGTCGTTTGGATAGTATTCAGGCAGCGGTATTGGATGCTAAGTTGCCGCATTTGAACGAATATATCGCAGCGCGTCAGAAAGCCGCCACATATTACGACAGGGCCTTTGCAGGATGCGAATATATCTTAATTCCCGGAAGACAAAACCATTCGTCGCATGTTTTCCACCAGTACACGCTGCGCGTGACAGGTGTCAATCGGGATGCATTGCGTGAAGGACTCGCTGCGCGCGGCATTCCGTCTATGGTGTACTACCCCATTCCGCTGCATCAGCAGCCAGCATATATAGATCCGCGCTACAAAAAAGGCGATTTCCCGGTGGCCGAGAAATTGGCCGGTTGCGTGCTCTCGCTGCCCATGCATACCGAATTGGATAACGAACAATTAGCGTATATAACTTCATCCGTTTTAGAGTTATGCAGAAAATAGGTCTTAATCAATCGCTTTCGGTTACCACCAAGCTGACGCCATCCCAGATTCAGGTGATTCGTCTGCTTGAATTGCCGTCCATTGAATTGAATCAACGCATCAATGAGGAGTTGCAGGACAACCCGGCATTGGAGGAAGGACGCGACGAGATGGATGTTGCTGCAGAAAATTATGATGAGTTTGACGACAGCTATATGCCCGAAGATGGCTACGACGACGGACGTCAGCGCGACCCGTTGCAGAATGACGAATTCAATTACGAGCAGTATGTCTCTGATGATGAGACACCCGGATATATGCTCCGTCAGGAATACAGTCCAGCGGATGAAGATCGGCGAGAAGTGCCTATCATCGGAGGCAGCAGCCTGATAGAGGAACTAAAATCACAGGTCTATCTGACCAAGATGACCAAGCCACAGCGACACATAGCCAAGTGGGTGTTGGGCAATATTGACGATGATGGCTATCTGCGCCGCACTACCGAACAATTGGTAGACGATTTAATGTTCCAAGAGCAGATCTCTGTAACCGATGAAGAAATGGAGGATATCGTTCGCCAAATCAAAGAGTTCGACCCACCCGGTATTGCCAGTGCAAATCTGCAGGAGTGCCTACTCAAACAGCTGGAGTGCAAAGAGCCGAAGTCAGAGGCAGTACTACTGGCGATGAATATCCTGAGTAACCATTTTGAGGCTTTCTCTAAACACCATTTCGACAAAATCAAACAACGATTAGATTGCTCGGATGAGGAGTTTCAAGCTGCAGTACAAGAGATTGTTCGTCTCAATCAGAAACCCGCCAACGCATTCACAGGTTCGGTATATGAGACGCAGCGTGAAACGATTATCCCGGATTTTACCATTGAGGAACGGGATAACGAACTTTTCGTAGTGCTGAATACAGGCGACATCCCAGAACTGCATGTCAGCCGTGAATACAGCGATATGTTGTCCGAATACAAAAAGATGCCGAAGAATCAAGAGACCCGTGAGGCTACGCAGTTTATCAAGCAGAAACTCGACTCCGCACGGATGTTCATTGATGCCATTCAGCAACGCAACGAGACGCTGATGAAGACCATGACGGCAATCCTCAAATGCCAATATGACTTCTTCTTGGATGGCGAAGAAAGCAGCCTCAAACCGATGAAAATGCAAGACATCGCAGACCGCACAGGCTATGACATTTCTACTATTTCACGGGTGAGCAACAGCAAATATGTAGAGACACGTTTTGGCATCTATCCGCTCAAATATTTCTTCTCCGAATCGATGACCAATTCAGAAGGAGACGAGATTTCGACACGTGAGATAAAGAAAATTCTACAGGAACTGGTAGCCCAGGAGGATAAGCAAAATCCATTGACAGACGAACAGTTAGTGGATGTGTTGGCGGAGCACGGCTACCCCATAGCCCGGCGTACTGTAGCCAAATACCGCGATATTTTAGGAATTCCTGTTGCACGAATGCGCAAAACCGTATAAGATGAAGCACCAGTTTCGCATATTACTGATTAGTTTGAGCCTTGCTTTCGGCACGCTGCTGCATGCAGAGCCGTTGAGTGAACTGGCTCGTATCTCATTGCTGACTTGCACGCCGGGTGCGGACTTATACGCGCGCTACGGGCACACTGCTATTCGCGTTCTTGACCCGACAAATGATTTGGATGTCGTGTTTAACTACGGCACCTTTGATTTCAACGCCGACCATTTCTATTGGAAATTCGTGCGCGGCGAGACATGGTATGAACTCGGCGCATCGCCTTATTATTGGTTCATGCAAGGGTATGGTGACAAGAATCGGCCGGTATATGAACAAGTGTTGAATGTGACGGCGGAACAACGGGAAGCGCTGTGGCAAGCATTGCTGAACAACTACCGTCCCGAGAACCGGGAGTACCTCTATAACTTCGTTTTTGACAATTGTGCCACACGGCCGTATGTATTGATTGCCAATGTGTTAGGCGATAGTATCATCTCCGATTACAAAGGTTATACGGGTGTCTCGTATCGCTCGTTTATCCGCCATTATACGGGTAAATACACCTGGGCGAATTTCGGTATCAACCTGCTCTTTGGTCCCAAGGCGGACCAGCCGATGAATTCGGAGCAACGGCTCTTCCTGCCTGAAGAACTGATGTACTATATGCAGCAAGCCCATTTGAGCAACGGCACGCCATTAGTGAGCGAAGGCGAGATTGCGCCCTTTGTCATCTCTTCCACTCCATGGTACGCCTCATGGCCATTCGGTTTGGCGATGTATTTTATAGTTATATGCATTGTCAGTTTTATTGACAGAAAGAGACAAAAACTGTCGAGCTGGGTTGACTGGATTTTTTGCATTCTCTTTGGTTTATTGTTGGTACTTGTTACCTTCCTGACATTCTTCTCCTGCCATCCGCTTGTTGGCTTTGGCTGGCGATTACTTATTCTTCCAATGACACATCTATGCGCACGATTTATCTATATATTACGCTGATTATCAGCCTGTCCGTATCATTCATAACAGCTGCACCTCGTCTGACAGTAGTGGCCATCGTGGATGGTTTGACAACCGAAAACCTGACGCTTCTGCGTCCGTATTGGCAAGTTGGTGGACTGAGAACGCTCAGCGAGGAAGCTTTCCAGACCGCTGTGGCATACCCACACCTGGTATATGGCGGTAACGAGACAACCGCTACGCTTGTCACTGGTGTCACGCCGGACAGACACGGCTATTCGATGGACCGTTATTTCCTCCGCCGCGACCGGATGACGCACGATATGCTTACCGATGAAAGCGTACGTGGCATCGGCACACCGCTGCAGCTCTCTGCGCGTGCACTACTCTCGCAGACTATGACAGACAAGATGCGGTTACGCTATCCGGCGGCGAAGATTTATGCTATCGGTATTCATCCGGAGACAGGCATTCTACTCGCCGGACACGCTGCTAACGCTTGTTGCTGGATAGATGGTCCTACGCAACAGTGGGTAGCTAGCGCAGCATACAGCGAAGGATTACCATCGGCGGCTTTTGAGCAAAACAAAAACGGGCGTATAGCTACGTTGGCTGCACGTCAATGGACGCCGCGTATGGACATTCTCACATATACTGCACCTACAGAAAAAGAGCGCAAGAAAGGATTCGTGTACAACGTGGCTGACGTGCTCATGCAGGCACCCGAGGCCAACACGCTGGTCATCGAGCTGGCGCTGGAGATACAGAAAACTGAGAACTTAGGCATGGATGCTACACCCGATATGCTGATGCTCGAGTTGAACACACTCAGTCCAAACGCAAGTTCTGACTATATCGCAAGCGCAGAGCACGAAGATATGTACCTGTGGCTCAATCAGGATTTGGGATTCCTCATGGAGCAACTCGACCGCCGTATCGGCCGTGAAAATTATCAGATTCTACTCGTCGGTCGTCCTGTACTGGGTATCGATGCGCAGAGTCTGAGCGACATCAATATGCCCGTGCAGACATTCAATGCCGACCGCGCGGCGGCACTCACCGGCACGTATCTCATGGCGCTCTACGGCCACGAGCGTTGGGTGGACGGCGCGTACGGGCAATCGATTTATCTGAACCGCACGCTCATCGAGCAGAAACGCCTGAGTTTGGAAACAATCCAACGTCAGGTAGCGAATTTCCTTATGGATTTCGAGGGTATACAGACGGCTATGCCGGCTTATGAAGCCTCGCGCTACCCACTCATCAACGCGTCGCTTTGCAAGCGTCATACAGGCGATGTGGTCTTCATGCTCGAACCTGGCTGGCAATTGATGCAGGACGACAAACACGCGGTGGATTTTGTGGTGGATGACAATCCCACCTCACCGGTGATGCTTTGGAGCGGCACAATCCGTCCTATGCCGCAAGAAGAATTGGATGCCACCGATGTAGCAGAACTCATCTTTCAATAAACTATCAAATTGTAAATTGTAAAATTGTAAATCATATGATATTTCACGAGATTAAAGTACATTACGACCGCCAGACGGGAGAAGACAACCCGGGTAAGGTCAAAGAGATTTATTTGGTGGACGGCGCTGTTAATTTCGCAGACGCAGAGAATTGTCTGATGGACGAAATCAAGCCCTTCATCTTCGGTGACTGCGAAGTGCAGAGTTGCAAACGCAGCCAGTATTTTGATGTCTTCCCCAATGAAGGCGGAGCATACTGGTATAAGGCACGCGTAGAGATGATTACCATCGATGGCGATAAGGAGACACGCTCCACAAAACCGTTTTTGGTCCAGGCGAACATGCTGGACGACGCAGTCTTTGCGCTCAAACAAGCGCTCAAGTCATACGACTGTGAAGTGATTTCGATAGCCAAGACGCAAATCATGGATATTCTCCACGCTGTTCAATAATGCTTTTGCAGTTTGACATACCGGCTATTCTGCGTCAGAAAGCGCCCAACACACAAGTGCCGGCGTTTATAGTTCGCTATCTGGAGCGCATCGCACATGTGAAACAGATGAATGCGTTCCTGCGCAAGTATCCTGACCTACGCGGATATGAGTTCATCGACCGTGTGATAAGCGAGGAATTGGGATGTTCAGCTTCCATTGATGGCACGGAGCATATTCCGACAGACGGCAAACCGGTTATATTTGTCTCTAACCATCCGCTGGGCGGTCTGGACGGGATGATTATCGCGCAGATGATACACCGCCAGAGGTCAGAGATTGTACATAGCAAATCGCCCGACCGTCAGTTAAAAGTCATTGTTAATGACCTTTTGATGTATCTGGAACCGATTAATGAGTTGTGGGCACCTGTGAACAAATCCGGCAAACTGAGCAAAGAGCAGGCTATTGAGCAGCAGAAGATGTGGGAATCCGAGACAGATGTGCTCACGTTCCCTGCCGGCAGTTGCAGCCGCCTGCAGCACATTGACGGCACATGGCGGATACAGGACCTCGAATGGCAGAAGAATTTCGTGCAACGCGCCAAAGAGTACCAACGCGACATCGTGCCCATTTATTTTGAGGGGCGCAACAGCAATTTCTTCTATGCATTAGCATACCTGCGCAAATTGCTGCACATCAAAGTCAATATCGAGATGCTGTACCTGGTGGATGAGATGTACGGCGCATATGGCAAGCACTTCAAAGTGCACGTGATGCCGCCTATTCCATATACGATGTTTGACAACAGCCGTACGCCCAAACAATGGGCACAATATGTAAAAGAACTAATATATAGTTACCCGAATAAATGAAAGAAATTATTCCCCCTGTTGAAACTGCCCTGTTGATGAAGGAGTTAGAAGGGCATTTACTGCGTCCGTCCAATAAGGCGGACAATCTCATCTATGACATCACCGCCCATGAGTGCCCGAATGTCATGCGAGAGATAGCGCGTTTGCGTGAAATCAGTTA
>ONGK01000026.1 GCA_900317345.1 uncultured Bacteroidales bacterium
AAAAAGCGTTTCACGCTTACCGGAACCGGTAAAATCAAGCGTAAGCACGCTTACAAAAGTCACATTCTGACGAAGAAGACTAAAAAGCAAAAACGCAACTTGACCCATGTTGCGCTCGTAGATCAGACGAACATGCGCTCCGTACGTGAGATGCTGTTGCTTCGTTAAGTATGAACCATTAAAGTGAAAGGACAAGAGAAATGCCAAGATCAGTAAATCACGTTGCTTCGCGCAACCGTCGCAAGAAGATCATGTCGCTCACCCGTGGTAACTTTGGTGGTCGTGCTAATGTATGGACCGTAGCAAAGAACACATGGGAGAAAGGTTTGCAGTATGCTTACGTATCAACGCTGCTGCTCGCCTCGAAGGTCTGAGCTACAGCCAGTTGATGGGTTGCCTCAAGAAAGCAGGAATCGTCATCAACCGCAAAGCGCTTGCTGACCTCGCAATGAATCAACCTGCAGCCTTCAAGGCCGTAGTTGACCAGGCGAAGAAAAAAGCAGAGAAAGCTGCAAAGTAAGGTTCTTACAAAAAAAATGAGCTCGCAATCATGCGGGCTCTTTTTTTTACCTAAGTTCTGCGCTATCCAGCAGGATAGTTACAGGGCCATCGTTGATGAAATCGACTTTCATGTCTGCGCCGAAACGCCCTGTTTCGACCTGCAAGCCGTATTCCGAACGGAGACGGGCATTGAAATAATCATACAAGGGAGATGCTGTCTCAGGACGTGCGGCGCGGATGAAGGACGGACGATTGCCTTTCTTGCAATCGGCATAAAGCGTGAACTGGGAGATGGACAGAATAGCGCCGTTCACATCATTGAGCGCGAGGTTCATCTTTCCTTCGGCGTCTTCGAAGACCCGCATCTGTGCTACTTTTTTGGCAAGCAGGTCCGCTTGCGTTTCGGTGTCTCCGTCCGTAATTCCGACTAACAATAGAAAACCTCTGCCGATTTTTCCTACTATCTCTCCTTCTATGCGCACTTCGGCGCGAGAGCAACGCTGAACAACTACTCGCATGGGGTACTTACCGGCTGATGTTTATAAAATTGCTGCAATTTGGTTTTCCAGTTCCTTGCTTGCCGGAACAAGCGGAAGCCTGAGATAGTTCTGGATGATGCCTTTCTGCGCCAGAACAGCTTTGATGCCGACCGGATTGCCTTCGGCGAAAAGCAGTTTAATCATCTGCGCATAGCGGGCTTGCAGCGTCCGGTCTTTATCATGCACAATATGCCGGAAATCTTCCGGGAAGGCGTTGGAGGCTACCGAGATGAGTCCTGCTCCGCCGGCTTCCATCACTTCACACGCAATACCGTCATCGCCGGAGATGACTAATAGACCGTCCTCCGGACTCAAAGTAGAAAGATGGATCAGGTGCTTGATTTGGTCCAAATTGCCGCTGGCTTCTTTGATGCCGATAATCTTGTCGGGGTGTGCGTTATAGATACGTATCACCGTTTCCGGCAACAGGTTCACGCCCGTGCGCCCGGGTACGTTATATAATGTAACAGGTATGGGACTTGCTTCCGCTATCGCGCAGAAATGCTGGTACAGGCCTTCCTGATTAGGTTTATTGTAGTACGGACATACGCTAAGGATAGCGGTAAAGTCTAGGATTAGTTCGTCTTTCATAGCATGCAGGTCCGAGATGACCTGTGCGGTATTGTTGCCTCCGACGCCGAGAACGAGCGGTATAGGGCGTTGACTTTGACGGACATAATTGACGATGAAGCGGCGTACTTCCCGTTTCTCATCTGCTGTCATAGTGGCGGCTTCGCCGGTCGTGCCCAGCACAACGATATAATCTACAGCGCCGGTTAACTGCGTGTCCAGAACGCGCGCCAGCGCTTCATAATCAACGCTTCCATCCGCCTTAAATGGCGTGATAAGTGCTGTGCCTAAACCTTTAATCATTGCTTTTAATCGTTGTTAAGTATTTCATAATCTGCTCAAACAGCGCGTTGGCCTCTACCGGCATTGGCTCGCCTTGCTCGTTGACATCGGCGGGCATGGCAATCAGCATGTCGTGTATTCCTTCGCCCAGGTTTAGTCCCACTTTGAAATCCGCATCGGCGTACATAGCCAGATACCGCAATGCGCGTATGGGCCGCAACGTCAAGTCAATGAGCAAGTCGTAGTGCTCCGATTGCAAGTCGCTTATCACATAATCGCGCGGTTTGCCCAGTATGTTGTAATCGCGCGACCCGAGAATACGGCTCTGCGGCAGGATAAGGGTTTGAATCTCTTTCTTTTCCACATATCCCCACATGCTCACATCCATCTGGCGACGTAGCAGTTCCTGACGGATGTTTTTGATGCCGTCGTTGCGCTCAAGCATGTCACTCTCATAAATCAGCAGCACTTTCAGCGGCTTGTCCATATGCGGGAAGCGGCATGAACGCTCCGGTTGCTTGCCCTGCAAATAATTGAAAAGTTTATCTTTTATCTTCATATTGTCGTTATTTCCTTATCCGTCATTCCGAGATTAATTGTAGGAATTCTTCCTCGCTCATCAGCTTGATTCCCAAACTCTCGGCTTTTTTCAGTTTCTCCGGTCCCATATTCTCTCCGGCCAGGATGAACGAAGTCTTCTTGCTCACAGAGCCTACATTCTTTCCTCCGTGTGCTTCAATAAGCGCTTTGTATTCGTCGCGGCTGTGATGGCTGAATGTGCCGGAGATAACAATACTCATACCTGCCAGTTTGTCGGACTGCGGTTCTTCTGCCGCTTCGCCTTCCATCTGCACTCCTGCTTTGCGCAAGCGCTCAAGAATCTCCAGATTGCGCATATCCTCGAAGTAACGAACGATATTCTCCGCGATTTGCGGACCTACATCTTCGATGGCGGTTAACTGCTCCGCCGTAGCCCATTGAAGCGCATCGATGGTGTTGTATTGCTTGGCAATTTTCTTTGCCGTCGTCTCACCCACCATGCGTATTCCAAGTGCAAAGAGCACGCGGCTCCATGGCACGTTTTTGGATGCTTCGATGCCATCCAGGATATTCTGCGCAGACTTTTCTCCGAGCCGTTCCTGCGCGGCGATGTCTTCGAGCCGGAGGTCGTATATATCGGCGATATTGTGCAGCAATCCCTGGCGGTAGAGCAAGTCAATCGTCTCTTCGCCCAGCCCTTCTATATCCATGGCTTTGCGGCTGACGAAATGCTCAATCTTCCCTTTTATCTGCGGCGGACAGCCGGCTTCATTCGGGCATCGCCATGCCGCTTCGCCTTCCACGCGCACTAACTTCGCTCCACATTCGGGACAGAGGGTAGGGAAAGAATAGACCGCTTCGCTCAAAGTAGAAAGCGGCTTTGAGTCCGCAGGACGGTCTTTTGTCTTTTCTCTTGCTACTATTTTTGGTATAATCTCTCCGCCTTTCTCCACCCATACGCGGTCGCCCGGACGGATGTCGAGTTGGCGAATGAAATCTTCGTTATGGAGTGTGGCGCGTTGCACCATCGTGCCGCTCAGTTGCACCGGTTCGAGGTTCGCTACAGGCGTCACAACACCTGTTCTGCCAACTTGGTAGGTGATTTCTTTGAGCAACGTCAGCTGTTTCTCCGCGGGGAACTTATACGCAATCGCCCAGCGGGGCGTCTTGGCGGTATAACCCAATTCCTCCTGTGTCTGCAAGTCATTCACTTTCAGCACAATACCATCGGTGGCTACCGGCAGATTCTTCCGCTCTGTATCCCAATACGCGATATATGCCATCACTTCATCCACCGAGTGGCACACCTTGATAGCATCGCTGATATGGAATCCCCATTGTTTGGCTGTTTGTAGCCGCTCATAGTGCGTTGTGCCGGGCAGATCTTCGCCCAGCATGTAATACAGATAGGCATCGAGTCCTCGCCGTGCCACTTCGCGAGGGTCTTGCAGCTTGAGCGTACCTGAAGCGGCGTTGCGTGGGTTGGCAAACAGCGGTTCCTCTTGTTCCTCGCGCTCTTTGTTCAGCGCTTCGAATCGCTCCCAAGGAAGCAGCACTTCGCCGCGCATTTCAAAGCTCGACGGCGTCCCGACGACATGCCGCGGAATAGACGGAATGGTCTTGATATTGGCAATCACATCATCGCCTTGCTGTCCATCGCCTCGTGTGAGCGCCCGAACGAGTTGTCCGTTTTCGTACCACAGCGAGATAGACAGACCATCGTATTTGAGTTCGCATACAATCTCCACGCCTGCAGGTAACTTACGCGCCCAGTCCTCTATCTCCTCACGCGAATAGCTGTTTGCCAGCGATAGCATCGGGTACTTATGCTTGACGGTCTCAAACGCTTTTCCGTTTTGTCCTTTGTCCTTTGTCCTTTGTCCCTTGTCCAAGTCTGAACCCACATGTTGCGTCGGGCTTTTTGGGTCGAACATATCAGGGAACATCGCCTCCAAATCCTGCAGGCGGTGCATCTTCTCGTCGAATTCACGGTCGGATAGAGTAGGCATATTAAGTACGTAGTACTTATAGTTCGCCTCCTCCAACTCTTTGCGCAGAGCTAACAACTCCTCGCGCTCCGGTTCTTCTATTTGCGAAAACAAGTCCATCATCGTACAATGAGTCGGCGTTGGTACGCCTGTCCGTCATAATAAATATACACGATATAGGTGCCCGGCGTACTCGGCAGGTTAACCTCGTAATAGGCCGATTCAATCTCTTTTCGCTCTACAAGCCAGCCGTTGACGGTATAGATGGCATAGTAACTCTGCTGTCCGTCGCTGTGCGCATTGCGGATGACGAGTTGGTTGGCATTGCCTCTGAATACCTCTGCGGAATTGATTTGCGGACTGGGGTCGTAGATGAGTGTGCTGTCCAGTTTCAAACCGACCAGCACAGGGTCATGGTCTGAACAGCGGAACATGGTGTTGTCGCTCGATCTCTCGTAGTTATAACGGTCGTCCTCGTCGGAATTAATATGGTATCCGGCCATGCCGGTAATCTGCGGGTACATCGTTTCATTGCATAGCGCATGGTCGATATAGCTGGCCAGGCTGCTGTACATATAGCTATAGCTGCTATCGGCGTGGTGCGCGCGGTGCAAGTCAATCATGTCATGTTTGGTAAAAACGGCGATGGGGTCGGTGAAAGCATAGCAGTTGAGGTCTCCCATGAAAAGTGCATCTTTGTCGTGCACACTGGGGTTGCTACGGTACGACTTATAGATATCCATCACAGCCGTTGCTTCGCGTACTCGCCGGGCTTCGTCGCCGGTATTCATCGCCTTGAAATGGTTGATAGAGTAGATGAATTTCTCTCCGGTGGCTTTCTCGCGGAAGCAGAGCATCTTCTTTCGGTTCACCAACTCGGTATTTATCTCCACCGGAAAACCGATAGGCTCTACGGTATTGGCATCATAGACATAATCGGATTTCTGATTACTGCCGCTCGATGGATCTCGGAAGAACTTGTAGTTGCGCTCCGGATGCGCGTTGTTCAGGTCGTTCACAATCTCTTCGACGGCATCGTCTCCTTCTTCCAGCTCCACCAGACCGAAGATGTCTGCGTTAATCTGCGCCAGCGCTTTCCTCACTTTCGTGCGTTGCTTCTGGTGCTCGGCATAACTGTCGGGTCCCAAGTAACTCGGTCCCAGATTCCGGACAAAATAGTTCTCCAGGTTCATGGCGCAGACGAGCAATCGATAATCGCCTAATTCCGGCAATGCTGCCTCCAGGTCTGCACGTGTGTTTCCGCGCCATTCGCCCTCAATGAAGGCAAGGCTGTTGGTGCTATTCACTCTCGCTTTCAGGCCGTAAATCTTCTCTCCGCAGCGGTGATATCCGCTCAGGCCGGTTAGGGAGAAGCGGCAGGTGTTATTGATATGCGCGGCAGTTGTGTACCCGTCCGACCCGATGAAACCTTGGCTCTGCGGCTGGAAGGCTCGCCATGGACTTACCTTTATATTCCCATTCTCGTTGGAGCACACCACCAACGGCACATCAAAGATGACGGTTTGACCGATATAGTTTCCTAACGCCTTCTGCGCCGTCCATGTAGCGGCAGGCTCGTTTATCGTGATATGCACTTCTGCCAGCAGCGGCAGGGCTATAAACAGCAGCGCGAGTGCGGGAATTCGTATTCTCATCGTGTATAGAATTAAATCGGCTACAAAATTACGAATAATTTTGCATATATGCAAATATTTGTGCTTTTTTTCCAAAACATTTGTAGGTTTGATTTTTTTTTTGTACCTTTGCGCCCCAAATAAGTGTCACTAAAATGAAACACAATATGAAAAGAAAATGTTGGCTTGTTGCCCTGGTAGTGTTCGGCGCTACTTCTATGGTGGCGCAGAATGACCGTATCGGAGACGGTGTGGCTGCTGTTGCTACCGTTGCTGCAGAAACTCAAACGGCTGAATATCCGCAGGATAGCGTTGCTGTGGATAGTGTAAAAGTGAAACTGCCGGAGGTGCCCGAATGGAAGAAAAAGCTCTATTACGGGTATAATTTCGACATTTATTTTCACCATGACTCCCGTTCCAACCGCAAGGAGAACGGCTGGTCAATTGCCGTGGAGCCGGAAATTGGCTGGCGCCTGAAAGAGCGTCTCTATCTCGGTATGCGCTTGGGTGGTAGTTATCAAGACGTCTATACTACTTTTACGCAAGAGCAGACGGATGGCACCAAAGTATCGGAGGACCTGCGTATCCAGCAAGGAAGCTGGAACGTGACTCCGTATGTGCGCTATCGTCTCAAGACGCTTTTTAACGACAAAGTAGGTATATGGATTGAGGCGCACCTGTACACGGGTATGGAGTTCCCGCGTGTGGCAGAAGGCGGCACGAAGGTAGGCACGGACTACGACGGTTTGAAGCATAGCATCACCTATGGCGCACAGGTATCGCCTGTGATTACTTACCAGTTCAACCGCAAGAGCACGTTCCAGATTTTCTTCTCCATCCTTTCGTTCGGCTACAGCGGTACAACCTTCTGCTATGCAGCTAATCCGACCACCGGAGCTCCGGCGCATAAGGAGTATACCAATGATGTGATTGTCTTCTCCGGCAAGTTGCGCAACCTCATTGCCAACCATTTCACGCCCGGTCTATATGGTCTGAAATTCGGTGTACAAAAGAGTTTTTAATGAGTTTTAAAGCGCTGTTGTGGAAGGTTCCGCTTGTCGTAACCGGAATAGCGATAGGAGCGGTGATGTTGCTGCTGGTGGCAGTAGCATGCGTCCTCTATGTGCCTGCTGTCCGGTCTGCCACAGTGGAGAAAGGCCTTGCCGTGGCGAATGAGAAAGCCGACTGGGATATAGACCTCGGCGACATCTATCTATCGCCCTTCCACCACTCGCCAATGGTTCTCTACCGTGCATACAAAGGTCGGTCTGACTTGCCGTTAGAGGTGAATATTGACAGCCTCTATGTCGGTCATCGCGGTCTGGATACCTTGATTTACGTCCACACCCTGCGTCTGAAAGCTACGGCTATGACCACGCAGCGGTCTGATAGCGCAGGCGGCCTACTGGCGACCCCTATCGTGGTGGAGCATCTTCTGCTGGACCGAACCACCTTCCATTCCGACAGTATGATTGCGACGGTGGGAGTAGATGTTATCGTTGGGCATCTGGCGGTGACGAGTCCGGAACTGAATATCGCCAAAGGACGGTATCCGCTGCATGACTTGCATCTGTATGACGCTGATGTCGGCATAGACCTTCGTCCCACGGCCGATAGCACAGCTCCGGCGAACGCCAACGACACTACGCCTTTGCTCCTGGCCTTTGAGGTGCCGGATGGCGATTTGCGCAATATTCATTTTGCCCTCACGCCTATCGGTCTGGATCTCGCCGTTCGTTCGCTGCAGACAGAGGCCTTGGTGGATGTGGGCGGCAATACCTATGATGCCCGCCGCATTGATATAGGCCGCACGAAGTTCTCGATAGGCGCTTTCTCGCTGCCGATAGATACGCTATACGGCGATGCTTGCGTTGCGCTGAATAACAATCGGATTACCAGCAATGGTCTGTATGTGCGTTCGGATGAGATGGGTGCGCGGGCGAACTTGTCGGCCACGGAGATGAACCTCGCTTCTATGCGCGTGGATGTGACCGGCGATGCGGATTACAAGGGCAGTAAAGCACGTTTGCGGGGATACTATGACATCGATGACGAGGCGTACGACATGCATGTGGATGTAGAGAAAGTCAATCTATCGCCCTTCATGAAAGACAGCACGCACATCGTGTTAGCCGGCGCGATAGATGCGCAGGGCAAGGGTATCGACCCGAAGTCCCGTGCGATGCGGAGCAAGGTGAAGATGCACCTGACGGACGCTCAATATGATAACATCGACGTGTCCGGTATGCGTCTGGACGCTGAGTTGGCAAACAAGACCGTGGACGGCACGCTGCATCTGCCGTTTGCGATGAACGGCGATAGCATGCAAGTATCTGCGCAGACCGAACATCAGTTCCGTGTGTCGGACTTCATGACCATAGACCAAATAGGTGTGAACTACCGCACACAGATGCGCGATGTGGCGGCACATGT
This sequence comes from uncultured Bacteroidales bacterium, assembly GCA_900317345.1. Lineage (GTDB taxonomy): Bacteria > Bacteroidota > Bacteroidia > Bacteroidales > Paludibacteraceae > Colicola. Next base: position 8,488 of record ONGK01000026.1, read on the forward strand.
GGCTGGTGAAAATTTCCAGACAAAACAGCTGGACCTGCATTTCACCACCGATAGTACGACTTCGCTTGATATGAAAACGCCCGGTCTCTCTGTGGATGTAGCGAGTCCGATGCATGTTATGCGCTTGGTAGACCGGATTCAGAAGCTTTCTGCGTTTGACTTTTCGAAGCTCAGTCCTCAGCTTTCTTCGCTTACCTATTTAGATACGCTGCGACACCTCATTCCGGATTTGCAAGCGCACATAGACCTCTCGCACGGAAGTCCCGTTCAGCGGCTTATCGAGCGCAAAGGGCTGGACATTAATCAGATACGCCTTGCTTTGAATTCCGATAGTGTGCGGACGGATTTGGCGCTGGATGCCACTATCCCAACGATAGAGCACCCCGAAGACAGCACAGCGCTACGTCTTCCTGCAGCCAAAACTGCGCTGCGTGTCGGAATGACTGAGGGCAACGCGAAAGCCTCGCTATCAGCGGACTCGCGGCTCACCGACGGTGCGATGAGTTTCTATGGCCTATGCACCGATGCTGCTTTCCACATGGACCTGGAGCGCGACGGAAGCGACTTGCACGGCACAGGACGATTGACGCTTGACAGCATCAATTATAACAACAAAGAGTTAGGCGACCATGCCATCGATATGCAGATAGCGCCCTCGCAAGAGTACGCGAACGCCATTCGTGCGGAGGTGCAGACAGAAGATATTCCGCTCGACCTCGTCAACAGCTTCGTTGAACTGCCGGACATAGCCTTACAGGGTGCTATTCGAGCAACTGCTTCGGTAGACGGACTTCCGGCAAAAACGGACATCTCGGCTGAAGTGCAACCACGCCATATCTCCGCCGAATATAAGCCGTACGAAATCGGTATCAGTCTGGGTGAGACACCCATCACTATGATTCATAATCATGTGGATTTCAACGGATTGCCTGTTTATGGAGCAGACAGCACCTTCATCGCTCTCTACGGAGGTCTGGATATCGACAGTATGAAGGTGGATATCACTCTCGCGGCGGATAGTTTCGCCCCGGTCAAACTGCCGCAAGGCGGACCTCTGCCTGTCTATGGCGACTTGGCTACTGACATCCGAGGTTCTGTTACAGGACCGCTGGACAGCATCGTTGCCGATGTGGATGTGACAATCCTGCCGACTACCGACATCACCTATCCGATTGATAAGAAAAACCTTGCGCAAGTCAAGCCGCACGGAACGGTCAATGTGCGTTATGCGCTGGCAGACAGCGTTCCGCTCAACCTTGGCGGACAGGTCAACGTGGACGATGGATTTATCCGCTATTCGCCTAAAGCATATCCTATCATGCCTTTCCATGTAGATTCGGGTAGCCATGTGGCGTTTAACGGACCGGTAGGACAGACCATGCTGGCAATTTCTGCGTCGCAGAAAGTGAAAGCCGATGTGGAATCCGAAGACGAAGAGACGCGGCGTGTGGATTTCCGTACGGGTGTACGCGTAAACGGCGTGGTGGACTCTATTGACATGAAATCTATCGGTTTCTTCCTCGAAGCGCCGCAAGATGAGACCGTCACCCAAGAACTTGCTTCGGTGGACGAGGGCACGCGCGAAGGTTTGGCGGCAACGCTGCTTGCTACGGGTATGTATGTCGGGGAAAGCAATGTGGCGGCGCAGCGCGAGGGGTATGCGCTCTCATCCATCATCAACAGCCGTATCAATGCCGCCATGGCTAACTCCAAACTCGGCAAGGTGGTGGATATCGACTTCAGCAGCGGCCAGTCCGAGCATGCGCAGGGCAAGACCAACGATATGAACATCGCCATCAGTAAGTCCTTCTTCAAGGATAAGTTGCGTATCACCCTCGGTACCACGCTCACGGATAATCCTGAGGTCAACAGCTCCCAAGGTATGTTCACCAACCTCACCGCGGATTATAAACTCACCAAGGACGGCAATGTGCTCTTGCGCCTCTTCTCGCAGCGCGACTACAACAATGTGCTGGAGGGAGAGCTGTACAAGTCCGGTCTCGCCGTGCGGGCTCTCAAGGACTGGCGACGCAGAGAGTTGTATCGCGGTGACACGATCACCCGTACCTATAACCTCACGGCCGATGCAGGCGTAGCCTACCGCTCGAATAACAGTATCGGTCCGGATCTCACCCTCAAGACCTCCATCAAGAACCTGATGGGCAGAGGCGAGAGCTTCACGCTCAAGGGCAACGGCGCTTATTACTGGGCGCTGCGCAATCGTCATCCCGGTGACCCCAAGAAAACCGATACCTACAAACTCGGCCTCAACGCCGCCCTCGTCTTCCCGTATCTGCACTGGACGGGTGACCATAACCCCGACGGCGACACCCGTTATATGCTGGGCTATCAGTATGAGAATATCGCCGGCGGATACGGCGTGCATAAGCTCTCCGGCTCGTTCTCCTATTTCATCCGCTCGCCGCACAGCGATTATATCACCCATGCTTTCACACCTTTCTCGCTCTCGGTTGTATGGGTGAAGTCCGAGTCCGACAGTATCATTGGCGCGGCAGAGAAATATCCGGACCTCATCAAGGTCTTCGCCAGCAATGAATTCGTGCCCTCTATCGCTTATAACTTCATCTATAATAACTATCGCTCCAAGCGCCATGTCAACACCATGCTTGACCTTGGCGTCAAGGAGTCAGGAAACCTCATCAACTCCATCTATTGCATCTTCGGGCGTAAATGGAACGAGAAGGATAAGAAACTGGGTTCAGGCACCTTCAACCAGTTTGTCAAACTGACCGCCGAGCTCCGCAATAAATTCAATATCACCGATAAGATTTGTATCGCTACGCGTCTCTACGCAGGGGCGAATATTCCGCTCGGTAACTCGTATTATGCGCCGCTCTCCGAGGCTTTCTATGCCGGCGGTCCTAACTACATGCGCGGTGCCGCGCCCTATGCCTATGGACCGGGTAACTTCTATTCCGAGAAATACAACCAGAATTTCTTCCATGCCGGCGATGTCAAGCTCGAGGCCAATTTTGAGTTCCGTTTCCCGATTGTGTGGAAGCTCTTCGGCGCTGCTTTCCTCGATGCCGGCAATGTATGGAACTGGTATAGCCTCGAAAACGTGTTGAAAGAGTTCGCCCCGGACCCCTCCTATGATTATGTTGCTGACATGCAACTGCGCGGAAAGTTATACGATGGCATCATGGATAATCCGTATCTGGCCCAGCAAATCGCACTCGGCACAGGTGCCGGTCTGCGCCTCGACCTGGACGGACTCGTTGTCCGCCTCGATATCGGTGTGGCCATCCATGCGCCCTTCCAGACATATCAATATGGTAAGGACTGGAAACCGGATACGTCGAAACCCATCAATTCGTATTACAACCTTCCCGGTGCCGATGGTATCCGCGTCAACTTCGGTATAGGCTATCCGTTCTAACAAATCGCAAATTATAAATCAATAAATATAAAATATGGTACATGATCTTTACATTTTGATGATTACGGCAGGTGTAGTAAGTCTGCTGTTCAAGTTGATGAAACAACCGGTGGTGCTGGGTTATATCGTAGCCGGAGTGGTGGTAGGCCCGTACTTATTCGGCGGTTCGTTTGTAAACGCAGAGAATGTAGAAACATGGGGCAACGTAGGTGTGCTGTTCGTGCTGTTCTGCATCGGTCTGGAATTCCGTATCAAGAACCTGATTAGTAGCGGAAAGATAGCTGCTATCGGTGCGCTGACCATCATCGGCGGTATGATGCTTGCCGGTTTCGGCGTAGGCAAATGGGCGGGTATGGATATGATGAACGCCCTGTTCCTGGCCGGTATGCTCTGTATGTCGAGTACGACGATTGTGATGAAAGCCGTGGATGAAGCGGGATTGAGCAAAGCGCGTTTTGTGAAAGGCGCAACGAGTATCCTGATTATCGAGGATGTGGTGGCTGTGGTACTGATGGTGCTGCTCTCCAGCATCGCTATTCGCCACCAGTTCGAGGGAGGAGAATTGATTCGCAAAGTGGTGGTGCTGGCCGTAACGCTCGTAGCATGGTTTGTGATTGGTATTCTGATTATCCCCACATTCCTGCGTAAAGTAAAACCCTACCTGAATGACGAGACGCTCATCATCCTTGCCCTGGGTCTGTGTCTGGGTATGGTGCTGACGGCAGAGGAAGCCGGTTTCAGCAGCGCCTTAGGTGCGTTTGTGATGGGTACTATCCTTGCGGAGACGGTGGAGGCACATCGTATCGAGAAACTGATGACCCCGCTCAAGAATGTGTTTGCCGCTATCTTCTTCGTATCCGTAGGTATGATGATTAACCCTGCCAATCTGGTGGAGTACTGGTCGAGTATACTGATAGTGAGCCTTGTGGTGATTTTCGGTATGATTCTCTTCGGCACTTTAGGTTGCTGGTGGGGCGGTGAGACGATGAAAGACGCCATGCAGACCGGTTTCTCGTTCGTCCAGATTGGCGAGTTCTCGTTCATCATCGCTGCGTTGGGTAACAAACTGCAAGTGACCGACCCGGCTCTGTATCCGATTATCGTGGCAGCCAGTGTGGTTACCACTTTCCTCACGCCGTATATCATGAAGGCCGCCGTGCCATGCTATAATTTCCTGTATAGCCATGCTTCGGATAAGCTGCGCGCGAAACTCGACAACCGTGAGCAGCAGGTAGCGCTCGCCGAGCAGCAGACAGCGAAGACCAGCGATGGACCTTCTGCGGCCGATAAGGCACGCAAGGCCGTGCGCCATACCTTTGTGACGAAACGTCTGCTGGACTTGTTCCTCAAGAATATGAGCGCCAACGATGAAGCGCATAACGAGGCGAAGGACGAATAGCGGTTTACGGTGATGGTAAGCAATCACGGAACTGACGTGGAGAGAGCCCTGTAGCTCGTTTGAAGAAACGGCAGAAAGAGGATGAATCCGCATAGCCGAGGTGGTCACTGATTTGATGCACTGATAGATCTTGACGAGAAGAAAGCAGATTCTTCGCCTGCGTAGCAAGATATTGCTCAATGTAATCGCTGGCTGAGAACCCTACCACCTCTTTGATAACAACCGAGAAATGGCGCGTCGTGAGATGCGCCTTTTCTGCGTAAAAAGCCACTTCGTGTTGCTCTCGGTAATGGCGCGCTAATACATCGCAGAACGCGTTGAAAACCGCATATTTGTTGTCCTCTTTAAGCATCTTTTCGTCTATTTCTCGACGAAAGGCATTGTGCATCTCCGACATCACATTGGTCAGTTGTATAATCATCTCGTGGCGAAGCGGATAGCGTTGCGTGGACGCGCTGCATATATGCTCCAACAGGTCCACAGCCCTCATATACTGCGTCATCTCCTCGTCCGTCAGCAGGCAAGTCGGCTGGCGGTGAAACTTATGATAATCGTGGGTTAACCGCTTCGTCTTCAGTTCCTCACATAGCGCAGGGGAATGAACGAGTAACGTCACGTTATAATCGGGACTGCTTTCGAGAGGACGCAAGATATGGTTCGGCATGACCACGGCTATCTCATTGGGCCGGAACACCACTTCCTGCATGTCATACAATGCCCGCGCCGTGCCGGAATGATTGATACACACCATCATACAGGGTGAGATGATGTCCTTGCCATAAACGGGAAAACGATTCACATTGCGCAATACCGCCATTTCTGTAGTATCGATGGCCCGGTACATATCTTCAAATACACGTCCTTCTACCATAAAAAACATCATTTTGGGTACAAAAGTACTATAATTTTTTGATATATACAAGTGTTTTTTTACAAAAATCTTACTTTTGGTATATATTTTCCCATAAATAGCTAACGCGTATATGCGCGAAAAGCAGTAATTTTGTCGGCGATTTTCAAACTCTTAAAAGGGAGGTACAAATGAGAAAGATTTTGGTATTTGCGGCAATGCTTGTATGCGCTGTGATGGCGCAGGCTGCCGATTACTCGTATCTGGTGTTTGTGAACCAGAGTAATGACACAACAGCGCTGTCCGTCAGCGACATGACGCTGAAAGTGAATGAGAACAGCCTGACGGTGACGAACGCCGAAGGCACAGTGAACTTCACGCTGACGGATCTGCAGTTCATGCAGTTCATGACCGAAGAAGGACAGATGGCGCAACGGTTAGACAATATCCTGGATGCCAACGAACCGATTGACGTCTATTCGATCTTAGGCGTCAAAGTGGGACACTACAACAGCCTGTTGGAAGCAGCAGGAGTGCTCGGTAAGGGCAGCTACGTGATTACAAATGGTAAAAACTCTCAAACGATAGTACTGCAATGAAAAAGATGATAGGATTAATGGTTAGCGGATTAGCGATTAGCGGTCTGCTGACAGCCCAGACACTGAACGTGCAGGTGGGCAATGTCTTGTATCAGTTCCCGGCGGAACAGACTGCTCAGATGCCGTATGAGAACGGTTCGACCCTGAGTATAATGGGCAAAGTGTTCAACCTCAGTGAGATAGACAGCATGTACATCAACGAGACTGCCGTAACGGACAATACGGTGAAAGTAGCGTACAGCGATGCGAGTGCGGAGATCACCGTAGCCGGAAACATCGCCCGACTCCTTACTATCGCACAAACGGGTGCGCACGTGAGCATCATCCAGAGTGCCGACGTGGCGGAAGAGATCACCTATACCCTCTCAGGCACTTCGTCCGACGGCGGGTTCTACAACGAAGGTGCATACAAGGCTACCGTAGAGCTGAATAACCTTAACTTGACCAATATATCGGCAGTTTATTCGGGTGCAGCGGTGCATATCCAGAACAGCAAACGTATCAAAGTGAAACCGCTCAACGGCACGACTAACACCCTTGTGGATGCGGTCAGCGGAAAGCAGAAGGGATGCCTCTATATCAAGGGTCATGCGGAGTTTGCGCAGAAAGGTACGCTCAACGTCACCGGTAACGTGAAGCACGGCATCAAAACCGGCGAGTATATCTCCATCAAGAACGCTACTATCAACGTCCTCTCTGCTGTAGGCGACGGCATCAACTGCGAGCAGTTCTTCCTCATGGAGAGCGGCACGATCACCATCAATAACGTAGCCGATGACGGTCTGCAATGTGACATCGAGGACACCACTGTCGGTTCGACCGGAGAAACCGCGGAGCACGAGGGCGAAGACTCCGGTAACATCTATATCGCCGGCGGCACGCTGACGATGAACGTGACCGGTGTAGCTTGCAAAGGTATCAAATCCGAGGGCAACATCGCCATCAGCGGCGGCGACATCACGATTAGCACTTCCGGCATCGGAATGTGGGACACGACGGACTTGGAGACCAAGGCAGCGGCTTGTATCAGCAGCGATGCGAACATCACCATCAGCGGCGGTACGCTGAACTTGACGAGTACCGGTTCGGGCGGTAAGGGTCTCAAGTGCGACAGCCTGCTGACCTTCACAGGCGGCACGATGACTATTAAAACCACCGGCGCACTCTATTACAATAACGGTACAACCGAGAACACCAACTATACCGGCAACACCGATAATATCGACAGCAAGTATTACTCTTCGCCGAAGGGTATCAAAGCCGGCACGAAGACCGAGTCGGGCAGCGGATGGTATGTGACTTACACGTACGCAGGCGGTATCGTCATCAGCGGCGGTAAGATCTCCGTCAGCACGTCGGGACGCAACGCCGAGGGTATAGAGAGCAAGAGCACGCTCATCATCAACAACGGCGAGGTGGTGGTCAATGCGTACGACGACGGTATCAATGCCGCTTCGGACCTCACCATCAACGGCGGACTCGTCTATTCGCGTTCGACCAATAACGACGGTATCGATGCGAACGGAAACGTCTATCTCAAAGGCGGTTTGGTCTATGCTATCGGAGCTTCGAGTCCCGAGATGGCGATTGATGCCAACAGCGAGGAGCAGAAGAAACTCTATGTGCAAGGCGGTACCATCGTGGCAGTCGGCGGTTTGGAGAGTGGCGCGAGCCTCACGCAGAGTTGTTACAAGGCTTCATCATGGAGCAAGAACACCTGGTATGCCCTGACGGTCGGAAGCAATGTCTTTGCCTTCAAGACCCCGAGCAGCGGAGGCAGTAACCTCATCGTCTCCGGTGCTTCTACGCCGACCCTTAAATCCGGCGTAACCGCTTCCGGCACAGAAATCTTCGACGGCGTTGGCTTCTATCCCGCTACCGCTACCGGCGGTTCGTCCGTATCGCTCAGTTCGTACACAGGCGGTGGTGGCCCCGGTGGAGGAGGACACGGATGGTAACCCGGCGATCGTGGAGTGATTCGGTCAGATGGTCGAGGAGCGCAAGAAAGCCTTTCGGGGGAAAAGCAAAAACCTATTTGGAAAACCTGTCGCCGACGAAGCCGTTGCTGACCTCACCGCTTATCAGGTCGAAATGTTTGAATACAGGCGGAGTCGGATTCAAGTCATAATAATCCATTTCTGCTATCGGCAGCACGAAATATACGATTTGGTCGTAACGCTCATACAGGCGCGGCAAGACCGGGTTATTATCAAAAATCCAGCGTTTCACATCCTCCTCAACCTCAAAACAGACTGCCCCTTTGCAGCGGACAGAGATACGGTCGGCACTCGCCAACAGTTCTATATTCGGGTTGTCTTGCAGTTGCTGCCAGACGGCCTTCTTGGGCGACGTGGCGAAATACAGCCGCACGCCCTCTTGTTTCATTATTTGGAACACACGGAGCTCGGGTTTGTTGTTACAAACAGTAGCCAAAGCCACCTCATTATGTGCTTGCAGAAAATCCAATGCTCTTTGCATGATTAGTGGTGATTTAGTTGTGAAATGATACGATTGATGTCTTCGGTGAAAGGGATAAAATGCTCAATACCTGTTTGATACGGCTGTGGGTAGTCGCGGTTGAAACGGACGAGCGTGGTGTCGGGGAACTGCGCCGTCATCCTCTCAAACGGCATTCGGATGATCACCGGCGTATTGAACCCCACGCCGAACTCCAACAGTAGCAGCCGTCTGTCAGCAGCCCGTTGCACAAACGCGCTATACCGCGCCTCCTGTTCGTGCCACCGGGCATCCTCTACGAACGTGTTGTCGCACCGCAGGTTCATTGCCACCGGCTCGCCGCCCGGCGTGTGCGGAACCATTTCCGACGGAATACGGCAATCGCGTATCTTAGGCAGCACGCGCTCAACCCATTCGCGGTTATTATAAAGCTCTTTCGGCTCACCCGAAGCCGGCTGGAAAAAGGCGTAGTCTCCTTGCGTGGCGAAGATCCGCTCCGCCGCAAAACCCGCCATCTCAAACTGCGCGTCCACATTGGTCGTCAGCACGAAATAATCCTTCTCCCGCACAACCTCCAACAGCTCTTTGTACAGCGGCAGCGCACCTGTGCGATACCGTGCGAACCATATATGCTTTGCCCAGTAAGCCCACCTCTCTTCCTCCGTCTCAAACGGGTAGAACCCGGCGGTATAGAGGTCGGTGAACCGGTAGCGGGCGATCCACTCGCTGAACTCGCGCCGGAAATCCTCTCCTGCGTAGTCCAATCCGGCAGCGGTAGTCAGACCTGCTCCGGCTCCGATAAGCACGTAGTCCGCCTCCCGGACGAGCCGCCGCAACTGCTCCACGCGCTCAGAGAAGGGCGCGATAGATGGCGTAATCTTTGTCGAGAAAAACATTGAATACAATCGTTTTGAGGTTCTTTCTTGGAAACTGTTTCACCGTGCTGACGGCTATCTCTGCCGCCCGTTGGTTGGGAAAACGGAACACACCCGTGGAGATGCAGCAGAAAGCGATGCTCTCCAAGCCGTTTTCCTCCGCCAGTTCCATGCACCGGCGGTAACACGATGCCAGCTGCTCCTCTTGCTGCTTGGTCGGCCGGTCGTCCGTTACAATCGGCCCGACGGTGTGCAGCACGTACTTGGCAGGCAGGTTGTAGCCGTGTGTGATGAACGCATCGCCTGTCGCCAACAGCCGCCCTTGCATGTGGTCGTAGCACGCCTTGCGCAGTTGCAGACCTGCCGCCGAATGGATGCAGTTGTCAATGCAGTTGTGCAGCGGCGACCAGCAACCTAAAGCCTGCGCGTTGGCCGCATTCACGATAGCGTCCGCCTGCAAACGGGTGATGTCGCCCTGCCAGAGCAGAAAAGGATTGCTCTCGGCGTTGGATTTTAGACTTTCTATTGTCACCACTCCTTTGTCCGCTGCCTGCGCTTGCAGTTCCGCGTCCTGCATGGCGAGAAACTCCTCAGGCAGTTCTTTCGGCTCCCACACATTCATCAACGCCCGCAGCAGCCGTTGACGCTCGCCCGGCGAAGACGGTATCCGGCAACGGACTTGCTCGTCCGCCGCCAGATACGCAATGCTCTTTTCTATGTTCGCCTGTCTGTCCATTATTTTGCTGCGTAGAGCGCGTTAGCCAGAGCGGCTGCGTCCCCCGGCAACTCCGGATAAGCGGCATTCAGGGCAGCTAAGAATCCTTCAGCATCGGCATTCTCTGCCAACAGACGCTGAACGGTCTCCAGGTACGCAATCTTGAACTCAACCTGTTTCTTCTCCGCCAAACCTCCGTGTCCGCCGATGAAATATTTGCAACCGGAAGCAAGTGCCTCTTTGGCTTCCGCCAGCTCAGCCTCAACCGCGGCAACCGAACCCACCTGCAACGGGCTTACGTGCGCCTCTGCCGGTGTCCAGTGGGTGTAATACACCTGATTGCCGATGATGATACTTGCGCCTGGGAAATCGCTAGCGGCTCCGTGCTCGAAACGGAAACTTACGCCTGCCCATTCCTGCGTCTCGTCAAACGGCACTTCGGCTGCTTTCTGCGTCGGCAGATCCACCATCGTTTCTCCGAAAGCCTGCGCGAAACCGCTCATCATACCCGAATAAACAGGTCCCTCAATGAATGCGGGCATGCCCTCGGGCATCGTCAACGGCAACTTGTCCGAACCGCCCAGATGGTAGTCCGTCACATCGGTTACCACGGGTTTCTGAAGCGCAGCGATGTACTCTGCAAACTCCGCAGCATTCTCTTTGAAGAGCGGATACTCCATAACGACAAGTCCGTCCTTGCCCTCAACGATATAAGACGCATCGCCCATCACATCGTTGGTGTTGTACACATGCAGACGAAACCCGTCCAACTCATACGCCGTCATCTGACCAACGGTCATCTCGGGCAACTTCACTTCTTTTTTCGTGCAGGCTGCCAAACTCAGCGCAGCCGCTGCAATAATCATAATTTTCTTCATAATGTCTATTGTTTTAATGGTTGTTTTATCGAAATCCGCTGCAAAATTACTGCTTTTTTTTCATTCCCACAAGAAGGCACGAGAAAGTGGCTTACTTACCAAAAAGTAGGAATTGTGTAAATACACGCCAAACTGCCATACAAAAAAAATGAAATTATTTTTATTTTCAATTTTTTCTCTCAGAAATTTGGTTACTTTCGGAAATTTTTGTACCTTTGCAGTCGATTTCAATACACATGCATATGCGAAAAATAAATAAGGAGGTAGATCCTCAATACATGAACTGTCCGATTCGGAATGTGATTGACAAATTCGGCGACAAATGGTCGCTGCTTGTGTTGTACCAACTGCACGACAAAGGCACACTTCGTTTCAACGAGTTGCACCGTGAGATGGCGGATTGTTCCCAGAAAATGCTCTCGCAGACGCTTAAACGCTTGGAGCAGATTGGTCTTATCGGACGTAAAGTCTATCCGGAAGTACCGCCTCGCGTAGAGTACAGCCTCACTGCCCGCGGGCAGTCCCTCATGCCCCATGTCTCCGCCCTCATCGGCTGGGCACTTGTACATTTCGAAGAGATGAACAACGAATCATTGAGATAGAGGCTTGTGGGCAAATGAAATTGGAACGCTTTGAATTTTAACTACTATGATATATTATTTTTCAGCCACGGGGAATAGCCAGCATATGGAAACAACGACTTCTGCGCTTCCGAGCCTTTCCCCGATACCTATTTTGATTTTCCTGTAAGGCAATTATGATATGAAAAATCCACTGTTTTACCTGCTTATTATGCTATATGCTCTCACCGCTTGTTCGAATGGGGAGGACTTTCGGGAGCCCAAATCGGAGGAGGATCTCTCCGGCCTTGTACTGGCAGCCTCCAACGGCAGTTATTACCAACAGAAGTACGAGAAACGCACAGACGTGCAGCTTTTTCTTGTATCCAACGAAGCCGATGGCGTGCAGGCTGTGCGGCAAGGGCACGCCGATGTCTATGTGAGCGACGAAGTGATGCTTACAAAG
>ONGK01000008.1 GCA_900317345.1 uncultured Bacteroidales bacterium
CTATTTCAACGGTCTTCCGGAGATGAAGATACAGAATGTCACGCTGCGCAACATCACCATCAGCGCGACGGAAGGAGCGCTCTTCCGCCAGACAGACGGACTGGTAATCGACAATGTGCATATCACAGCAGAAAAGGGAGAAGCATTCTCACTCGCTCCGACAGTAGAGAATGTTAAGATTAATTGATGCCGCATTAGCGTGCATCTAAAACAATCCGCCTCGCTGCAGAATGCAACGAGGCGGTATTTTATATCTTCACCGGTAGGATTTCCTATTGGAATAATTAGAATACCGGAGTGGATGACTTATAATATCCAGGAACATCGCCTTTACTCGGTTCCAGTGCGGCAAGTGCCCACTTCGTTTCAAGACATTGAATCTCCGTAACAGGACGTATATAGGCTTTCTTGCTCATTGATTATCGAATAAGTTTGCCATTTACGTCATACATAGCTCCTTCGGGAGTGATGATATAAATCTTATTATCAATGAGAACCTTACGCATGGACTGCGTATCATCATTGATATCATCCACACCTTCTGCCATACCCGGTGCGTCGTTGTACTTCATACGCAAGCCAAATCCTTCCTTGAGACCCTTCTTGAGCACAAGCGATGCAGGACTTGAAGACAAATCCCAAATCACCTTGCCATTGAAGGTGAGATAGAGTTCAGCATCAGCCGGTCCGTTCTCAATCTCCAAGAGATATGTACCATCCGCCGGAGCGAAGACATTCAGGTCGCAGTTAGCTTCACCATATACCAACGGCATTTCGGCATCGCACAGTTGCAAGTTATTGCGTTTCGCCCAAATACGCGCCACTTTTGCCTCATTCGGTTCTCCCATCTTCACGAGATCACGTCCGATGACGTATTCGCCAGTAGCCTCATCGCTTGCCGAAACCCAAATGTGGTCGGAAGCATTTTCAGCGCCCTCAAGCGTCAATGCCAAGCAGAACTCGTCTGTGGACGCCTCCTCAGCGCGAGGAGCACGGAACAAACGGTTATTGCTAATAGTCGTCAAATTAATTGATTCCGTTGTTTCAACTTGTACGAAGAATGCCGTTCCCACAGCGTACTTATAATCTTTGGCATCGCATTGCACATAACAACGGTTCTCGTGGTCGTACACTTGAATCTTGGCACCCACCGGCAGATCCAACTGACGATATTGAAGAGTTCCGTTACCCATACCATTCCAACCTTTATCGGTCGAAGCGGCATTGGAAGTACACTGAGCGCTGAATTCAGAAGAAGCTTCGATAGCTGCATCTCTTCTCTTCTTGAACATATATGTATTGCGCTCCGGCTTCTCATCATCGAGTGTGATAGTATAGAGTTTACCAGGCTGCAGAGTTCCGGATACCCAGCTCCAACTCTTTTCATTAGCAGCACGTCTCTCCTCGCTGAACTCCATGATAGCGAAATCAACCTTGTTGGTCAACGGTTTGGATGTATTGTCCGGCAAGAAGATACCGCCGACAACATCTACCTCGAACGGCACAACGAAATCATACCAACCAGCAGAGATATGTCCTCTCGGATCAAACGTCAATTTGAAGTATACATCGCCTGTGACGTTCAGCAAATCGGCTTGATTAATTTCCGCAGAATTAGCAGGTGTATTCATATTACCCAACTTAGCCTCAATGACAAGGTCTTTCACCTTCAAATCACCTTCGTTGAGTATCACTTTTCCGCCATTCTCAACATGCAGGTTGCCGTAATTATCAAGTACCTTAGAATTGCCGGAGCCGATAGTCAACTGGCCACTTACGGACAATGTTACATTACTACCCTCATTGATGGTCAAACTCTTTGCATTCGCCTCACCAGGAATAGTTACGTTACCATTGATGACCACATCATCATTGATAGTTGGTACCTTCCCCTTATTCCAATGTCCTGCTTCGCTCCACTGACCATTGCCCTCATAACGGTAACTTGACGGAGTAATAACGATAGTAGTGGTCGTCGTATTTCCGGTATACCATTCGGGATGCTCATTAGGAGTGAAGATTACTCTCGGGTAATATGTGCCAACAGCATAAACCGTTTCGGGCGATTCCCAACTCCATGTACCATCAACAGGTCCATGTACATCTGTAGCGTTTCCACCCGTTAATACCGAAGCGCTTAACGGTTGCTCGTCATTGATACTGCTTGCAGATGGAGCAGTAAGAGACAGATTAGCAAGCGTAATAACAAAGTCTTTTTCTACATTTTCTGCCGGGGCAAAGTTTGCATTTCCTGCCTGTGAAGCAGTGATAGTTACGTTACCCGGCTTGTAAATTACAGCCTGACCTGCAATAATATCTACCACAGTAGGATCGCTGGATTCCAGTGTTACCGTCTGGCCTTTGTTTGTCCTCGTGGGTAACACGGCTGTCAACTCCGCACTTTCAACAACCTGGAAGGTTGTCCTTTCCGGATTCCATGTGATGGTTTGCGAACCTTGTTCAACATTAGCAGTCACATGAATAGTATCTGTTAAACCGCTAATACTTTCGCGCAATATTACACGAGAATCGATGGTTCCTCTTGCTGTCGGTGCGCATGTAATGGTGAATTGTCTATTATCTACCGAACCACATTCCACCGGAATAACAGCCGGGGTTACTGTAACGACAGATGTATCAGATGTTACATATATATAATCTCCTTTTAGATTTGAGTAATTTACCGTAACATCACTCTTTGCGAAAACCTCTCCCGCTTGCCTATTACCGAAGTTCACATCGTCAGCTTCCATATATTGTGCAGGAGAAATGACCACGCTACCGATATGATGGTATCCTGTTCCTCCTTGAGGACGGGTAAATTTCACGTATCTTGTAGTACGTTGCAGAGGAATAGTTGCTATCTTATATTCCCCAACAGTCGGTTTCTCGCTCCAGATTACGCCACTCCAATTAGAGCCATCATCAGAAATACGAACTTCAATATTCCCTTCAAATGTACTTAATTTTCCGACACCATATCGAGTTCCTTTATGTTTGAATGACATTTGTCCAGGAACTCCTATAGGATCAGTAATTGTAAATGTTACAGATAACTCAGGAAAACTTGTTGCTCCATGGAAAATATTATCATAGAATAAAATATAATCATCTCCTTCAATATAGCCTTCGTCTTTGTTTTCATGTTTATCAAAAGTAGCCGTATATTCCAAGTTCCCATAGTCACAATCGTTGGCCGATGCAGGACTCACACGAACCGGCGTCACTGTGCTTGCTTCTTCAATCGTATCATTGCCGGGAACATAAGCTGTTATGGTTGTTTGTCCGGCATTTCCTATAGTGAGTATTGTGCCAGTTACAGAAACCACATTTTCATCCAATACGTTATATTGTATATAAGCCGTACGATCACTTTCGGACATATTTCCTTCTGCATCCACTTCCATTACCTTAGCCGTCAAATTAATCGGACTATCACCAGTATGCAAACGAGTCAAATCTTGTCCCCAAACAATGATTTGTATTTTCTTGTAGGTTGCGGTAATCGTTTTGGTATCGGTTGCAGACTTATATTCCTCATCTCCCTCGTGTGAAGCAGTCAATTGTGCTGTTCCTGCATCAATAATCTCAAATCCTGTCCGATCATCGTAAATACGGATAACCTCCGGATTATTCGTTGAGTACACTACCGGAGGAGTAGTCAAGCCGCTGGAAACGTAGGCTGCGGTATCCGTTGACAAATCAACCGGCAATGTAAGTGACGCCCCTTGATAGCCTGCTCGCCACCTTATTTCCTGTGTCTTTTTCTCAGTTTCCGCGCGCACGATCAATGTTTTGTTATCATATGGAGTATAAACGGTAATGACACCCGTAATATTCTCAAGTGTATCACACGAGTATGTCACCTCTATGGTTTTTTTGCCGCTGTTATTAGAATCGAACTTGATATCGCTTACCGTAATATTCGAATGATTACTTGCCACATTTATCTCATCAGCACAAGTATTATAGTCGATAACAAATTTTGCCGTAGTATGGTTACCGCCTAATGTATTAGTTGGCATAGAAAGTTCCGTAATTTCTTGGCCATCTTCGTTCTCTAATTTAAACACTTTCTTACGGGTAACGCGAACATTTCGAACATGCCGGTTACCTGTTGCTCCAGTTTCAGACTCAAACTTGATATATTTGATAGGCAGCGCAGAAATATCAAGATCAAAGTCATACCACTTATCTTCGTCACTCAACGTGTTGAGTTTCTTCAAGACAGACCAGTTGTATCCATCTGCAGAATACTTCACGAAGAAATAGTCATTGTTTGAAAAGCCCCATATTGCTGTGCGCTTAACTTGGAATTGCAATTTCTTTCCATCTGTATTCAGGTAGAAGGAGCCATCACCATATGTCGTAGAACTAATAGTGCTCCAGTTACGCTCAGCATCGTCTTGGAAGATATAGCACGTAGTACTTGACTTATCCACATTAACAGTCAAAGTCTTTGTTTCTGCCGCCAGGTATTTGTAGTTCTCGGCTTGATTTACAGACCAAGTAGCATTACCAATATAGCAAGAAGCGTAGACGGCATCACCATTAGGATCATCTGTTGTAGTAGAATCTGGCCAGAACGTAGCAATTGAATCGCCCTCTGTCTGCGCTACCACAATTGGAGTTACGGACATTAACGCCGGTTCGCCACTATATGTAGAAGAGATGTTGACATATGAACCTTCATCAAAATTCAAGGTCTTTGTCCAATTATTCCCCCAAGAGCAGGTAAGCGCGTTGCTACGCTTGCTGACTTTGACATCAAAAGAAGTTTCTGCGCCTGTGTACTTATAGGTCTCTTTCTGGTGAAGATATACTGTCCCCACACCTTGGTTCTTAGCAGTTGCCTCCTTTGAAGATGCATTATACGTAATTACGATAGAACCGTCAGGACTTCCGATAGTATTGTCAGTTGTCACATTTTGACTCAAGGTATAATAGAAATTTCCTGATGCTTCACCTAACGTCGGAGTTCCGGCAGGAGAAGAAATGACATTACCAATATACCCATTCTGCGGCTTTACATAATTCAACGCATAATTAGATGCACTCGTGGAGGCATCTACGAGGACTTCATCAAAATCAGCTACGTTCGAGAACACGCTATTATACTTATAGACCGTGTAGGTATATGTTGCTGATGTTCCCTCCTTTATGGTCGAAGTTTCTGCTTGCGTGAAATAAATCTCTGCAACACCGGCATTATGAGCAATAATCTTGTTGTTAGCAGCATCGTATTCAATAACTTTTCCGTCTCCATTATTCACAGCGCTAATAGACTTAACGGTTATGTGTACTTGTTGGCCGTCAACATGTTCAAATGTAAAAGCGCTCAGTTGTTGTGCATCAACCATTATAGATTGGTCGCCACCCGTCATAACCGGAGTATATTTATCAATCCATTTCGCTTTCAATGTTACATTAGACTTCGGTGTGTAAGAAGCACCTGCTTCTCCTTCTTTGGTATCTCCATCGTACCAACCATCCAATACACAACCTGCTTTTGTAGCGGAAGGCAACGTTACGGAAGCACTATTCCATTGTGCATACAAATCAACGACAGCGCCATCAGTTGTCGTTAAATTATTGACACCTGCTTTATCTGCATAGGTAGTACCTGTCCCGTTCGCTTGAGTAGTCCAATTTGTAAACGTATAAGTTGCTTTAGCGGATGTTGTTGCACAAGAACCACCATTTGCATCATAAGTTACGGTATACTCGCGTTTGAACGCATTGGCTGTCAAATTCTTTGAAGTAGCATAAGTCATTGATAAATTGCTCATACTACCACTAGTGCTACCGTTTCCATTAAAGCGAATAGAATAATCTATCGGAGCAAAGAAAGCATAATACTTCTCAGTTTTGGGGAAACCGGCAACACTACCACCGCCCCATCTTGTTGCAGTAATTGAAACCGTTTTAGGATTTGACGAATTTCCATTTGTTGCCGTATTAGACGTAGACCAATAACTAAACTTATATCCGGTATTGGCCTGAGCGAATATATAAAAAGTAAAAGTTTTGTCAGAAGTAGACCATCCATCTGTTTGCGTTGCTTCATCAGAAGATTTATATTCGCCTGCAGAATTAGAATTTCCGGCATAAACCTTACCATTAGCTATTGCTTCTACCTCTACTTTTGCTCCACGCCAAGCCCATAGTTGACTACTCCAACTGCATAAAATCAGCAGTAAGAGCAGCGGCTTGAGGGCGCGGAGGTTAGTAATTGTATGTAAATGTGCTTTTTGCATCATTATTTTTCGATTTAATGTTCGTTTATTAATGTTGTCATATGCTTTTGCTAAGTGGAGTTGGCAAAATGTACTATTTTTAAGATTTTGCTCAATAAAATTAACACTTCACTTCCGAAAAAGCGTGCAAAATTAATATTAATCTTTGAAATATGCAAATTTTCTCACGTATATGCGCACGAATAGTAATAAAGTATAACCCTTTCTTAAAAAATGTACCATTTTGTGTTGTACAACATG
The DNA here is from genome assembly GCA_900317345.1 of uncultured Bacteroidales bacterium. Lineage (GTDB taxonomy): Bacteria > Bacteroidota > Bacteroidia > Bacteroidales > Paludibacteraceae > Colicola. Next base: position 6,498 of record ONGK01000008.1, read on the forward strand.
TTTTAAGAACAAAAACACTAAAATACATAATTTATCTCACAAAAAGCAACAAAAAGTATATATATACTGCGTATATATATAGTAAAAGGCACGAAAATGACAAAAAATCGTGTCTATCATATGGGTATCCTATGGGTATGGTATGGGTATCCTATGGTGCGGGAAGCAGGAGGATAGGAAATTAGGAGCAGATATGTATGTGATTAGGAGCGGATATGAATGTGATTAGGGGCGGATAACCTCTGCGGCGGACCAGGAAGCGAGCGTTTCGGAGACATCCGTCATCGCTTGCTCCGGGGAGACATCATACTCGGCGCAGAGGGCATGGCATAGTTCGGCAGTCGTAAAAGCACCGTTCTGTGCCGTTAGCGTCTCCGCTTGCTGCCAGAGGAAGGCGGCGGTTTCATTGAGCGTGATCATCTTGTTGAAATTGATGAGCGCCATCGATTCGCCGATAAGTATGTATTCGTTGCCCAGTTTGCGGAGCTTGAAGCCTTCAATTGTTTGCATGGTGATGGAGTTTACGATAGAGTTTGAGGAGGGGTTGGCGGGCGGGTTTGAGTAATCGCCATAAATAGCCGTGGGTCAGGAGTTTAGAACGTCCTGAAGGAGATTCTATTCGACGTACGAATCCATAGATATTCGAGCGTCGGCAATACTCTTCGCCGGACAGATTTCCGTCTCCCTGAAGCCGGAAAAGTCCGTCATCCGTAATGCCTATTATCCGATGCAACATATAGACAGAATGGTCCGGATTTTCGGTTTTTGCGAGTACAATCTGCCCTATTTTCGGGGTTTGTTGTTCGGCGAATGGTGCTACGATGACGGCGTCACGGTCTCCTTCGATGAAGGGTCTCATACTGACACCGGAAGGGGTGAAACGGACCTCTTTTCCTTCGCTGAGAAGCCTTGCCATTTCCGGTATCAATATATCGTTGTTCACCTTCATTAGGGCGTGTACGTGAAGCAGTTACAGTTTTCTTCGACCAGATAGAATTTGGTCTGCAAAATAGATACTCTATAACTTCTGGTATTATAAATCTTTACGTAATAATTACCCGGAGTAAAAACAGCTTTAATTTCGCCTGACCTATATGTAATACTATCAGAAGGAACCTCTTCCCAAATTGACCCATCCGTGGATAGTTTAATTTTTATATTATCACATACTCCTGACGGAATATTATCAGGAGTTACGGGCATGAAGATAATCTGTGAGAGATTATTGAATTGAGTAGTAACTACCTCACAATCAGAACTTGGCAGGTTTATCGCAATTCTCATTGCTCCGGTAAAGTCGAGATTAAATTTAGCATTAGTACCAGAGCAGGTATAGACCACATCGCCCACCGTCCCTACCTTAGATGAGTTTGAGAGCACTAATTGCTGAGGAACAGCATAAAAGAGCTCATGGAAGTCGTGAAAAACAACAACATTCTCAGCTCCGGCGGTGCCGAAACTGAGAATGAAAAGAAGGAATGCAAGTGCCTTTCTCATGGCTTACAAGCGATTTCCCATGATTGTATACACCGCATCTCCGCGCACGATAACAATCTGTCCGTCGCGTAGCATCTTAACCGCCGCAGGTTCGCAACCACAGTCGGCATCATCAAAGCCCTGCGTGCTTGTACACTCGGTGGTGAAATCAGTGTAGGTCTTGTTTCCGCCCACCTCGATTTCGAGGTCATAATAGCCCGTTCCGGGTTTCACAGCACTTGTGCTATAGCAAGCGAAATTATTGTCCGTTCCGGCATGGAAGGTCCATCCGCGTCCCGTAACCGATTTCAGGCGCCACGTACCGGCACCAGCTGTAGATTTGCTGATAGCCCACGTGAATGGCTCATCGCTGACCACCAGGTGCGAATACTCACTCTTATCGTACGTAATGAAGTCATTGCCCAGTTTGATAGAGAACCCGCCGCTGAGTTTATCAAACGTGAACACCGCAGCGTCCGACTCATCGGTCGAGCTCTCGATAACTCCGTTCTCGGGTTTTCCGATAGCGTAATACTTGGTATTACCTACCTTAGCGGCGATGAGGAACTGCCCACCGCTTTGGGTGGGGTCAAACGGCGTGCCTCCGTGCGTCTCTTCGTTGGCAAAGACGGCATAGAGTGTATCGGCGGTGTAAGCTCCGCCTCTCTCGATATACTCAGGCGCCGTGTCTTCACTCTCATATCCGGCAATCGGGCACCACCCAGTGAACACCCGTCCATCCGTACAAGCCGCAGGCTTGCTGGTGGGCATGATATACAAATCAAGGAGCGTGAACGTCCTGGCGAACTCATCCTCATTGAGCATCCATACAATGGGTTTTCCACCGAAGGCGAAAATCTGAACCGAGTCGGTCAGCGTCGGGATGGTGAGAATGGATGTAGCGGCATCGTAGGTGTAATCAGTGCCATAAACCAGTTGCGTCTTGTTCGAGAGGACAATCCAGTTGTTGGCGTTGTCAAGCGAATATCCGTCCGCCGGCAGCACGACGAGCTGCAGCGCCGAGTCAATGGGCACCATTCCATGTATTTCCTCCTCGGCACAGCGATTGCCGTACACCGAATAGGTATAACGATTCTTAACCCATTCTACGTTGATTATCAGCTTATTACTGTTATCACCGGTGATGGCGCTTGCGTTGATGACAAGCGATTTGTTATCCTCGCTGAGGGTATAATCGGTTCCGGGCGTCAGTGTGACCGAACCCAGTTTGACACTAAGGCTCGACATATCATAGGTGGAATCGGTCGGAATAATGGTAGCCGAGAGCTCCTTGTTATTCTCCGCTTTGCCGGCACTCAGAATGATTCGACATCCGGAGACGTATGTCACGATAGCGTGCGCAGAGTTGAGCGGCTGAATACCAACGATGACATCCTGGTCGGAGTTATAGGTACCAGAACCGCTACCTGCTCCTCCGGCACCGGGATTGAGGGCATCGACCTCAAAATAACCATCGTGAGAACCACCCCATCCCCAGTTGAAATGGAAGAAGTCGGCATCATCATATCCATCGCACACGAAGCTGTGTCCGCTATCGTTGTTTCGGCCGGCATACATAATAGGTCTATGCGCATCCAACTCACTCTTGAGCATAGCAATCCACTCCGGTTTCGTCCAACTCTTCATGCCCCATCCGCCATCGCGGGCGTAACCTTTGACGGACTCGGGCTCGTAGCCGAAGAATCGGGTCAATGCGGTCTCAGCGCAGTATTCAAGGATGCCGTTATAGCTGATGGTCTGTGCTCCGCTGGCTTCGGTGCCATAGCTCATATCCACGGCGACGCCGCAGTGATACATGAGCGTAGCTACCGCGTCCCGATTGACCTTCGGGTCACTGTTGCCGCTATAATAGGGCAGCATATTATCCCAGTCGTAGGTGGTAGCGCCGAAATCGGCGTAGCAGTTAAACCCATTGAGCGAGTCTGTATGGGAACCTGTACCTGTCTCAGGCCATTTCCAGAAGTTCATCACCTGTGCCATACAGGTAGCCACACAGCCTGTGAGGCAGCGCGCCAAACCGTCCTGCGGGCACATGTTGTAGTACGGCGCCATCTGATTCCAAGTGGTCTCGATGAGCGGTTGCACCACCGGCGTGCCGACCGTAGCGTAACCCTTACGCAGTCTATCCCAGCGCTGCTGCACCTCGGCATCAGGCGTGTCGGTACTCTCCGTGACGAAATCTATCTGGCGATTGTATTCGCTGAGCCAATAGCGTAGGTTCTCAGGCATATTCGTCAGGTCAAAGTGGCCTGTGGTGGAATACGCCAATACAGGCCGTATACGATCGTCCGCCGCGATGATGACCCATCCTTCGCCGCCTTCGTTCTCGTAGATATAGAACCTGTTCGCTTGTTGCGCGTCCGCCGCGTTCCGCACCATCCGTTTCGCGGGAGCTTTCCGGACGGCAGAAGCCGCAGAAGCAGGGTTCATGAAGCTGTTCGCCACAACGGCTGCCTCTTCAGGACTCACTTGCGCTGCCCACGCCATACTCACAGCCAGAAGGCTGCATACCATGCACGCTGTAATTCTGCGTGCTAACACATTGATTTTCATATTCATAATTTTATTGTATCCTTGCTCCGGTTGGTGTATATACCGCCTCTCCGCGGATAATCACTATTTGTCCGTTTCGCAACAATTTCTGTGCCACAGGCACAATTGCCGTATTCTCTATGTCCGTTGTACTGCTGCAGCCCTCGGAGGAGTAATAGGTGGTAATGGTCGGAGCTGTGCCCACCGTTATTTCAATGAATGTAATACGAGCCTGTTTGCCACCACTACCACTCGTTGTTGTCGGCGAAGTCCATGTAGCGGCATTTGGCTGATACGAACTTGCCCATCCGCCGCCATTATAAGAGCCATCATAGGTCAATGCAATATTGCTCATATCGCCGACGGTTGATGTTATTGTTAATGTACTACCTTTATAAACACGATAATCTGTCCCGTTGTTTAACACTCCATTGGAAACGCTCAGCGTAATACCTTCTTTCGGGAATGTAGTATCTTCGGTAGCATCCAATTGTATAATTTTGCTGTTTTCTCCGCCCTCCGTTTCCGTCCGGCAGTAGATCGCATAGTACGTGGTATCGCGAGTAGCCGTAAAATCGGTGGTCCAAGTATGCGCCGTAGTGTTATCCTCCGGCAAGGTAGCGCCCCACCAACCGACGAATGTATAGCCGTCGCAGGCCTCAGGGTCTGACGGGACTTCAGGCTGCGAATTTTTCAGCACACTCTGCGTTTCGCCCACCTGAACACCTTTGTCAAAGAAACGGATATTATAATACACCGGTTCGGGTGCTACACAACTTGTTGTGTAATCCGTGTATGACGAACCACCCGAAGCAGAATAGTATATCTTAATCGACGTAGGATACAAGGCTCCGCTTGTCGCATTGCGAATCGCAAAATAGCCATAGGTGCCACCCGTAAAATCATACTTATTGCCGTTTCTGGTTATGGTTGTGACGGCCGGTTTGGCACTTGTTCCTGCATGAACGGTCAGAGTTGTCACACCGTTGATAATAATGGAATCAATCTTGTTCAGATTGTCCTTATTGGCGATGTAGGAGTTGCTCTTTCTCATCTGGATAGTGCCCGAACTGCTCTTCATCACATTCGTATAATAGCAGGTAATCCCGCAGCGCGTTTCTTCTGTGTCCGTACCGTACGAAGCAGAAACACTGTCTTCGTCCAGATAAATCATCTTTTGAGTGCCTTCCTCTCCGGGCGTAGCGTAAACAGCATAATAGGTATCGACGGAATAGGTGTCGTTTTTCTTTGCAAAAACAGGAGCGGTGGTGGCACTCTCGTAATTCTCAGTAGCGGTCCAGCCGATAAACTCCTTGTCCTCACAAGCGACAGGCTCGTTCTCCGGCAACCGGATAATATTGCTAAACGCCAAGTTAGCCGCGAACACTTCTCCGTTTGCCATCCACGTAACCGGTCTGCCCGCCACAGCGATAATCTCCACATCGCCTGTGACATGCTCTATACGGAAAGCACCCGTGGATTCGTCGTAGGTAAAGCCCGTGCCGTATGTCAGCACTTCTCCGCCCATCTCTACATCCCAGCAATAGGCGTCAGCGAGCGTATGTCCGTCGTTCGGCATAATCGTCAGTTCCAGCGACACTCCGGTGATAGCGAGATCTCCGCTCAGGTACTCCGGCGTACAAGCGTCACTTAAGAACTCATACAAGTAGCGATTTTTCGTCCACACAGCCGTAATCGTCAAGTCATCGCTCTCTTCACCCGTAAGCGCTGACGCGTTGATTGTCAGCGTTTTATAGTCCGCGCTGAGCGTATAATCGGTATTGAGCGTCAGCGTGGTGCTGCCTAACTGAACCGTCAGACTGGTGAAGGCGTACGACGCATCTTTCGGCGTAATCGTCACGGTGAAAGTCTCATTGTTCTTGGCGTGGTTCGCGCAACTAATCGTACAGCCGGTTGCATTCTTTATCACCTCATGCCCTGTCTGAGGCGGTTCAATGCCCACGATGACATCCTGCTCCAAGTTATACTCGCCGTTGCCGCCACCCGAACCCGGATCGTGGGTCACAAGCGCATCCACGTCATAATAACCGTCGCACCAGTTACTCCAACCGAAGTTGAAGTGGAAATAGGAGTCCGAGTTGTAACCGTCGCAGACGAAACTATGGCCGTAATACGTCTCGTCATCATTCGGATCGTCACAACCGACGCCGACATACATAATCGGACGATGCGCATCCAATTCGCTTTTGAGCATCGCTATCCACTCCGACCTCGTCCAACTCCTCATGCCGTCTTCCGGCGAACCGTCGCGGTAATAGCCTACCACTGTAGATTTGTAGCCGAAAAACTGCTTTAACGCCGTTTCTGCACACATCTTTCCTTTGCCGGAAAAATAACCATTCCAATCGATGGTGTGCGCACCGCTTCCGCCTTCATCTGCTGTACCATACGACATATCAACCGCTACGCCGCAATGGTACATCAGCGTGGCAACAGCTGTCTTCTGCGCCGCAGTAGAACTACCCGAATAGCTGTTTGTCATGTTTGCCCAGTCGTAGGTCGTTGCTCCGAAATCCGCAGAATACGTTGTGCCGGGAATGGTATGCGAACCTGTGCCTTGCTTGGGCCACTCCCAGTATTTCATCACTTGCGCCATCGCCGTAGCCACACAACCGGTATAACATTGTTTATCATTCTTAGTAGGACACAGATTCCAATAAGGAGTATCCTGGCTCCAACCTGTCTTGATAAGGGGCGCAACAATCGGCGTGGCTGTGGTGCGACGGACACCCGAACGCAGACGCAACCATTCGCGCTGTACCTTAGCATCCGCCTGAGTAGCGTGTTGCGCCGAATACGCTATCTGTTTCTTATAACCGTTCAACCAGCTTTTGATGTTAGCCGGCATATTGTCCGTGCGAAACGAACCGGTGTGAGAATACGCCAAAATCGGTCGCACCACATCGTTTGCCGCCACCATTACCCATCCTTCGCCATTCGCGTTCTCATAGATATAATACTGCGGCTCCGAACTTTCGCTATTAGCCTTTAGCACCATTCGTTTCGCCGGAGCACGATGGACACCCGCTGCCGGCTGGACAACATTCATAAAATTGTTCGCAACCAAAGCGGCTTCCTCTTCACTCACGCGTTCAGCCCAAGTCAAGTTTATTGCGATGATACACGCAACAATTGTCATCAAAAGCTTTTTCATAATTTTACTTTATCCTTGCTCCGGTTGGTGTATATACCGCCTCTCCGCGAATAATCATCAGCCTTCCGTCTCGCAGCACTTTGTTCGCTGCAGGCGTTTGTTCAAGGGTATTTTCGATGCCTCTTTCGTCGGCACAATGGGTCGTATAATTGCTATATACCACTCCGGTTCCGTTCCATGCAACGGTAACCGAGTTGAGGTATATCGTACCGCTATTCGAGCGCAGACCGATGTAGGTATATTCGCCATCAACGGTCAGTTCCGTACTCGTGCCATAGACAATCGAGCCCAGTTTGGTGCCTTTATTGATAGCTCCGTACAAATCGGAAGGTGCCGAATAGGCTTTGTTTTTACCATATACATCCAGTGTTTTGCCCACGGATGTTGCGCTGTTCCAGTCCACCGTAATCTTTTTCACAGTGCCGCCGGAAGCGGTGGTTATGATGCCCGAGTTGCTATTCTTTGAGCGGAGCTGTATAGCGCCGGAACCTTTCGCACTCTGGCCGGCATACACAGCATCGGAAGTGAGCTGTTTGCCGCTCCAGGAGGTATAGTACGAACTTGTTGCATCGGTTATATCAACGGTCAGCACATCCTCGATAACCGCTTCGCCCGCTTGCTCATCCGCAAAGACGGCATAATAGGTGTCCGAAACACAGACATCTCCCTCCTGAGCGAAGCCAGGCGCCGTTGTAGCGCTCTCATAATCAGCAATCCAGCACCAACCGACAAACACCTTGTCGCTACAGCTCTCCGGCTCATCTGCCGGCAAGTGAATGATATCTTTCTTGCCGTAGCTCTGAGTATCCGTATACGTGGCGTCGAACTCAACGGAGCCAACTTTCCATACCACCTCTTTCTTTCCATACGCCAGGATTTTTACGTCACCCGAAACAGAAGCAATGCGGAAGAGGCCGGTTGCGGCATTGTATGTGAAATCCGTACCATACGTCAGTTCATCGTCATCCATATCCACATCCCAGCAAGCGGGGTTATCCAGCATATATCCGTCCTTCGGCAAAATCGTGAGTTCCAGCGGTTCGCCGCTCATGGAGACCATTCCTTCCGTCGAGGCGCTTGAGCAATTCTCGCTCAGCATCGCATAGCGATAGCGTGCTTTTGCCCATACCACCGTGATAATCAGCGAGTTCTTAATATCTCCAGTGATGGCGCTTGCCAAGATGGTGAGCGTTTTGTTATCCGCGCTAAGGGTGTAATGCGTGCCCTTCGTGAGCGTAGTAGAACCCAGTGCGACGGTGATAGATGAGAAATCATAGGAGTCATCCGTCGGGGTAAACGTGGCAGTATAAACCTTGTCATTCTCCGCGGTCATAGCACCCGCAATCGTGCAACCGGAGCCATTCTTCACCACAGCGTGGCCCATGCTCGCCGGCTCAATACCGATGATGACGTCCTGGTCTTCCGAGAAGCTGTAACCGCCTCCTCCGGCTCCACCGCCACCCGGAACCAAGTTCGACAAGAGGAAATATCCGTCGGCATAGCCTGACCAACCCCAGTTGAAGTGGAAATAATCATCCGACCTATAGCCATCACAGATGAAGCTATGGCCGCCTTCGCTGCTGGCGCCGGCATACATAATCGGGCGCTCAGCGTCCAACTCAGCCTTAATCATCGCTGTCCAGTCCTCGTCGGTCCATTTCTGATAATAAGTGTATCCGTCGTATGTATAGCCGTCACGCATATATCCTGTGGGTTGCTTGTAGCCGAAAAAGTGATACAACGCATTCTGGGCATTGTCGTTCTCATCCCACGAGCCATAGTTGACCGTGTACGTACCCGAGCCGCCGTCGGCATCATTACCATACATCATCTCGGTAGCAACACCGCAGTGGAACATCAGCGTAGCAACCGCCGTTGCCTGCGCCGTAGTGTAACTATCGCTGTAATCGTTGAGCATATTATCCCAATCGTAGGTCGTCTCTTCAAAATTAGCGGTCTGCTGGCCGTAACGGCTGGAAGTTCTGCCGGTATTGGGGTTCAGCGGCTGGTATGTATGCGAACCGGTGCCTTGCTTGGGCCACTTCCAGTAGTTCATCACCTGTGCCATGGCGGTAGCAACGCAGCCTGTGTAGGCTTTGTTGTTTCCCGTGCCCGGGCAGAGGTTCCAATACGGTGCTTCCTGATCCCACGTAGTCTGAACCAGCGGGCCAACAACCACTGTGCCGGAGGTAGCCAGACGCCGCGCACCACGACGCAGTCTGCTCCACTCTTCCACCGCTTCGGGCGTTGCCTCTACGCTATCAGCCTCCAGACGACGGATGAACGTATTATACTTACCCAGCCATCCTTTGAGGTTCTCCGGCATGTTATCCGTCCGGAAATGGCCTGTCTCGGAGAACGCAAGAATAGGATTGACGGCATCATTCGCCGCCACCATCACCCAGCCTTCGCCGTCTGCATTCTCGTAGATATAATACGATGCTTCTTGTTGTTCGGTGCTCTTTTTCACCATCCGTTTCGCCGGCGCCTTACGCAGAGCAGACGAAGCAGAGGATACATTCATAAAATTATTCGCAACCACAGATGCATCCTCCAGACTGACCCGTTCAGCCCAAACCACACACACAGCGAAAACGCTGCAAATCATACACGCCATCATTCTGCGTGCCCAAAAATCAACTCTTGATTTCATCATATTTATTTTTATTATCGATCTCATCCCTTTCATCCTCTCGGACCAAAAAGTTTGCAAAATTACAACAATATATTTAAATATCCAAACTTTTTTGTAAAATAATCGCATTTATGGGCAAAATTAGTAACAATTTGTCAGAAATTTGACATATTTAAGCACAAAATAGTATTTCTGAGAGAGCGTCAAGGAATTAGTGATTGGGCAGTACGTGGGTTTTACGTGGTCATTACGTGTTAGCACCCCCAAAAAGCAATGTGTAAAAATTGACGAAAAATGCCAAATAATCATTTTTTCTCCTTATTTATTTGCGTATATGCGCGAAAAGTTGTACTTTTGCGGTGATTTTGCAAAGTATAATTAGCAAAAGCTATTATAAAACCCAAAATTTTCGTTTAACTAAAAACACAAACACATGAAAAAAATCTTTACATTTGCCGCTGCCGTTCTATGCAGTATTGGCATGTGGGCAGATTTAGTAGTGCCTACAGCAACATTAACACTACCAGATTTCCCAGAAACCGGATGGTCAGAAACATTAAAGCCTAATGTTATTGACACCACTGACAATTGGTATATTCTCAGCCCATTTGAGATATACAAATCCGGGTTTGCATGGTCTGCAAAAAAAGGTAATGGTGGTAGTTCAACTAATTCTTTTACCGCCACAGACATTTTCCCTGCATACTCTAGATGGTCGCCAGTTAGCGATAATAAAATTGCCCACGCTAGTGTAAAAGAAGGCGACGGCAATAAAGAGTTTTATAACTACCGCGTAACCAACTGCGAAGAAGTTGCTATCTTGGGTGCTTCGGGTTCTAACAATAAAAGAACCGTATTCATGAAAATATATGAACTTACGGATGGAACTCCCGCAGAAGCATATACCGATAGTGTTGGGTTCGAAGCGAATAGTATAACAGCTGTTCATAGTATACCTCTTTCTGCGAGCAAAGAATATCTTATTCATGTTTCACAAAAAGGTTCAGGAAGTGGCGGTTCATCAAGTGGCAATAGCAATTTTTATGCGATAGCATTCAAATCTGCGGAAGTTACTCCTTCTACCGACCCTGTAGGCGAAATTACGATTGCCGGTCCGACAGAGGGTTATGTAGGTAATTCTGTATCTTTGAAAGCCACATTTGATGCTAAGCCCGATACCATCTACTGGACTGTTGATGGTGCTGTACAGGACAGCCACACCGCTACATTAAATCTTGAGCTCACAGCAGAGCGCACATACCAGGTCGCTTGCTGGGCACGCAATCAATATAACGCTGACCAGTGGATACTTGCCAACCACAATGTTGTTGCTACTGCCGCTCCCATTACCGATACATACATTTGGAAAAAAGGTTCTGGTTATACAGGCTGCGTAGATAATCCTAATGTGGATGCAAATGCCAACCAAGCTTCCACCGATCTTGAGCACTCTACATCCACAATCAATGGTATGTCCGCTATGGGTCGTGCATCGGCAGCAGGAACCGAGGTAAGCATTGTTTTCACAGCGAAAGTCGGTTATTATATTTCTTCTATCTGCACGTATGGTAAGTTAGAAGAGAGTGCCGGAGCACAAATCTCATGGGATGGCACCAATTGGGAGAATTTGGATGCTTATAGCGAAGGACAATTAACCTTTAATGCTCCTAACAATACCACTCCGTACTCTTTCACCATCAAATTCATCAGTGCCAGCACTTCAACTGGCGGTCTCTGGTGGCGTAATGCTTTGATTACCTTCGGAGAAAAACCTGCGGCAGTTATTTCTTATGACGCAAATGGAGGTTCCGGAACTATGGAAGCAACCAGCACTACTGTTGCTGAGTGCACGTTTACCGCTCCAGAGGGCAAAGAGTTCGACATATGGAATACAGCAGCTGACGGAAGTGGTGTTGACCACATTGCAGGCGACATTCTTTATGACAATACTACTCTTTACGCTATCTGGCGGAATAGCGGAGCTCAGAACTCCGACACTACCCTTTCTGCACTTGCCGTAGCAGATTATACCCTTACTCCGGCTTTTGCAGCTGACGTATTTGAGTACTCAATTACTATACCCTACAGCGCAGCTAATCCCGAAGCAAGTGCAGTTACTGCCACTCCGAACGATTCTAAGGCACAAGGCGCAGCCGTTATTGTTAATGAGAACGCTATCGTTGTTACCGTTACTGCAGAGGATGGTTCTACCGGCGTTTATACAATCAACATTCTTAAAGATGCTGCTAAGAAAGACCTTCTCGAAGCTGTATTCAGCAATGGTGTTCACGGTTTCATCGCAAATGGTAATATCAATGTTCCGTATCTGCAAGGAGAAGCACAGCCAACCTTTACTGCTGCCAAGTTCTGGAATGCAGACGGAGAGCCGACCGCTGCTATCGTAGATGGCAAACTCGTCGTTACCGGCGCAGACAGCAAAACGGCAGAATACACCATCGCTTATATTCCGGTTGCTCCAATGGTAGCAAGCTACGACTCTATTACGTTCGACACTGTTCCTAACTACGTATATTCTGTATATGGTTGGGATGCAGAAAAGGGTGTTAAATTCTCGAAAGACGCTGAGGAGGCTAGCAACCACCGTATCTCCGAGGGTAAGGACCGTATTTACATAGCTCTGCCTGCTGCAAAAGAAGTTCACCTGATTAGCGGCTCTGGAGCTGAGCGTCCGGTATATATTTTGGTAAACAACGATACATGCTCAGTTAAGAAAACTGCAAAGAAAGGTGCGTCTATCGTTATTCCGCTTAGTGCAGACCATGCTAATTTCATCGCTATTGAGAGCAATGGTAACAATGGTGATGCAGGCTTCATCAAAATGTTGCTCGTTGAGGCAGGCGACACTCCGGAACCGGTGCTCTACACCGTAACAATTGCTGAGTTGACAAACGGTACGATTGAGTTTGCAAACCTTGGAAACGAAGACCATAAGTTCTATCAAGGCGACACCGTACGTCTGATTATCACTCCGGCAGACGGTTTTGAACTCGTTAGCGCAAATGCCGGCAACGAAGCTCTCATTCCGGACGAGGATGGCAACTGTGCGTTCGAAATGCCTGGTCAAGATGTAACTGTTACCGCTACATTCAAAGCTGTAACTCCGGAACCGGTGCTCTACACTGTTACTCTCGGCACATATGAGCACGGAACCGTAGCATTCATCGAGCCGAACGAGGGTAACAAGTACAAAGCAGGTGCAGAAGTACGTCTGAGCGTTACTCCGGATGATGGTTATGAGGTAGAGACTGTCAAACTCGAAGCCATCAATCAGAACATCCCGGTTGTTGACGGCGTTGCTACGTTCAACATGCCGGCGCAGGATGTAGTCGTTCTGGCTACCTTCAAGCCTGTAGGCGAAGGATTCGAGTACATCGACGCTTCTACAAAGGCTGTTAAGTTCTTCGAGAACGGCAAACTGCTCATCAAGCGTGGTGACAAGGTATTCGACGCTAAGGGTCAGATAGTTGAATAACGCTGACGCGTTTAGAGGCTTCTAGCCTGTAAATATTGAAAAAGGCGAGTTTCGGCTCGCTTTTTTCATTTTTTTTTGCATATTTCAAAAAAAAGTATTACTTTTGCAGCGAATTTAGTAAGCATGAAACGATTTATATACATATCTCTGCTACTCTGCCTGCCGACAATAATGACGGTGGCGGAGACCAAATGGGACCATCTCACCCAGCGAAACGAGATTCGCATCGGCTGGGGAGACCAGTTGTTCGAAAGCCTGATGTGGCATAATCCTACGAATATCGCCACCACCCTGCCTGCCACATGGCAGAGGACGTATCATGAGAATTACCGCCATAACCAGCATCTATGGCTGGAGTATCAGTGGCGGTTTAACCACTGGCTCTCGGTCGGCGGAATGTTTGACATGAGCGAAGTGAACTGGGACGACGTGACGCGTGACGGTACCGGCACAGAGATAAGCCGCCTCAATAACCGCTATTTCTACAACCTGGTCATCATGCCTACGGTGCGCTTCACCTATTTCCATCATCCGAATGTGAATATCTATTCGGGGCTGGGCGTTGGTCTCGGCATTAACGGAGGTACAGAGAAGAACGTGTACGGCAAGAATACAGACGTCGGAGCGGCGATAAACTTCACGGTTATCGGCGTCAGCGCAAACTACAAACGCTGGTTCATAGCCGTCGATTTCGGAGGGCTATACTCCCTCAAGAATGCAAACACCATTTTCATGGCGTCATCACGAATAATTAATGCAAGTATAGGAGCGAGATTTTAATTATGAACCACTTCGTTAAAATAATAAAGACCTTTTGTCTGCTATCCTTATTCCTTTGTCCCTCATGCCGGTTCCATAACGAGCCATTTGTGGACTTTACGGACACGACCAAGGTGAAGAACCTGAAGTTCCATGTCATCAGCCAAAACGAGACAGACCTGAGCAACGGGTTGCCATATAACTGTTTCTTGCCGGACGGCACTCCGCTGAACGATTATTCGGCCGTGACGGAGAGCGAAGCGGCAGAAGGTGGACCACGCAAGACCACCAGCGTCACCGGCGTGGCTATCGCGCAGGAACTGCTCAAATACGGCAACCAGAACAAAGTGATAGAGATAGTAGGTACCTACCCCAGCATCGACGGCGATTACAACGAGGTGACGCTCTCCGGCAAGGTGATGCTCCCAAAGGGCCGCAGGCCGAAACGGATGATTCTCGTCAGCCACTACACGGTAGGCTCCGATGCTGAAGCACCGAGTAACTGCTTCTCGCTCGAAGGTATTCTCGTCAAACTGGGCTACGGACTTATCATTCCTGACTACCGCGGTTATGGTATCACGGTGGACCAGATTCACCCCTACCTGGTGATGATGGAGACCGCCTATAACATTACGGATATGTATTTCGCGGTGCGCGATTGGCTCAAAGCCGTAGATATGGCGCCCGAATATGAAGACATCTACCTAATGGGCTATAGCCAAGGCGGCGCAAACACAATGGCGGTGCAATACCTCTGCGAGATGGGATATAACGACCCGAAAATGCCGGAATACTATATCCCGATTCACCGTGTGTTCGCCGGCGGTGGTCCGTATGACGTGAAAGCCACCTACGAGCGCTTCGTGAATACCGATACCGCCGGTTACCCAGTGGCCGTGCCGCTGGTGCTGCAAGGAATGATAAAAGGCAACCATCTCAATATCGCTATGGAAGATATGGTTCAACCATGGCTGTGCGAGAAGATAGACGAATGGGTGAACTGCAAGCGCTATACAACCGGACAAATCAACAAACTCATCGGCACCAAAGTGACGCATAAAATTCTGACAGAAGAGGCGATGAACCAGACTTCTGCGAAGGTGGCAGAACTATACAAAGCCATGACAGCAAACTCCATCATCACCGCCGACTGGACCCCGCAGGCGTCTGTCTATCTAATGCACTCGATGGATGACGAAACGGTGCCTTACACCAATGCCACCAACGCCAAAGCCAAATGGAGAGACGCAAACATCACGTATAACTTCGGCCACTACGGCGGACATGTCATGACCTGCGTGCGGTTTATCTTCTCAGTACAATCACTACTCATCCAGGAAGAGAAAGAAAGGAGGGAATATTATGAAGAATAAAGACCGCTGCGCTAAAAGAGGAAAGACCGCTATGCTCAAAGACAAAAGACAACATACACTCGGACGAATCATTTTAGTCCTTCTACTATTGTCCTTATTCCTTACTCCTTCCTGCAACCCCGAGGCTCCGTGGTCAACGGACAATGTGACTATCAATATGAACGTGACGGTCGTATCGTCCGGTTTCATCGAGTGTACATTCTCTACCAACAAGGAAGCCTATTACTTCATTGCTTGCGAGCCGGTGGAGAAAGGTGTTGACCCGATAAAGTATCAGAAGGCGTTTATGACGCTCGCGCTCGACTCTGCATACTCGGAGTACCTTCTATGGCGCAACCATCTGCTCAAGAAAGGCGAACTCAACATCGCTTCATTCTCCAGCCATTCGCTCCAGTACGGCAATATTGACTATTTCTTCACAGGTCTTCTTCCCAGTCAGGACTATTGGGTCTATGCCTTCGTGGTGGACCCGCAGACGCAGAAACCGGCCGGCAAACTATACCTGCAGCAAATCACCACCAAGAGCGAGAGCATCATGGAGGTCCATTTCGACTACCGCATCAAGGGATACTGGGACTATATCTACCCGCTCGATACATTCGGTAATATTTGCAGCCGGTTTCCCTATATAGCCACTACGGCCGATAGCGCTACCCTTGCAGAGGAAGACAGTGTATATACAGAAGCGGCCGCTGTTTGGTATTTCGTCACTTGGTGTATGAATCGTTTCCGTGACCCATCCCAGGCGAATATCCTCTACGGCGTGCACGCAGTGGAGAACGACGGATGGACATCCAGCGAGTATTTCGAGGAAGGACACACCTATTATACCGCCATCTGCGGTTACGACGGCAGTTTCAAGCATACCACGATTTATAAGTTCCTCTGGACGGGCGACTCGTGCAACTACTATTATCACGACACGGACAGCGCGAATATCATCAATTTATTGCCCGGCACATATTAACGAGATATGCGCATCACCTTACTCGTCGTCGGCAAGACAGCCGATACACGTCTGCAATCCCTGATTGACGACTATCAGCAACGACTCAAACACTATGTGCCGTTTGAGTTCGTTGTAGTGCCGGATGTTAAGAACGCCAAATCGCTAAGCGAAGAGCAACTCAAGGCCGCTGAAGGCGAAGCCATCCTGGCACGTCTAACGCCTTCTATGGAGGTCGTGCTTCTAGATGAGCACGGACAGGAATTTCGCTCGATTGAGTATGCCGAGTGGTTGCAGAAGAAGATGGCGTCCGGTAAGGACCTTACCCTTATCATCGGCGGTGCCTACGGCTTCAGCAAAGCAGTTTATGAACGCGCCAACGGCAAACTGTCGCTCAGCCGAATGACTTTCAGCCACCAGATGATACGAATAATGGCCATCGAGCAGTTATATCGCGCGATGACCATTCTCCGAGGTGAACCGTATCACCATGAATAGGCATTGATTATCTTACCCGTATCCTCATACCTATTTGCAGGATTTTTGTTTCCTTGATATTGTTGAGCTGGCATAGCCGTCTTACCGTCGTGCCATATTTCTTGGCGATGCCGGAGAGCGTGTCGCCCTGACGCACCTTATGGTACTTCATCGCTGCCTGCTCGGCACGGGCCTGTTTCATTGCCTTAATACCGATGACGTATTCATCGCTGTTCTTCAACTTGCCCGTTGAGAAGTCAATTACGCTCGCTGGGTTCATTGCTTCGCCCAGATAACGTATCTCGAAATGCAAGTGGCTGCCTGTCGAGCGGCCCGTATTACCGCCCAAGCCCAATACATATCCGGCTTTCACCGGTTCGTATTCATCCACCATCGGACGGCTGAGATGGCCGTACACCGTCTCCAGACCGTTGTCATGACGTACAACTACGAAATATCCGTACCCTCTCGGGTCCCAGCCGACGATACGCACCTGTCCCGGCCATGCGGAACGAATGGAATCGCCCACCTGTACCTTAATATCCGTACCTTTGTGCATTCTGTTACGACGCCATCCATAGGGGCTTGTCACATATCCCGGAGCCGGCAATACAAAGCCCGCCATCGGAATATGCACATCGTCCTTGAGGCTGTCGAACATCGCGCCATACGGGTTCACGCGCTCGTCCGTCCAGCGTGGTGTCTAACAAGAACTGCGGCGCAAGCTTGTAGACCACATCGCCTTCCTTGGTCTTCACCACAATCTTCTGCGGCAGCAACTCCAACTCGCAGCCTAACACCAACGTATCATGCGAGAACAACCCCGCAAGGCATTCCGGCAACTGAGATGACCGCACATCGATATCATCCAATTCATCTAACTCATCTCCGCTATCCAGAGATGTACTATCCAACGGCACCTGCTCCACAGCCGGCGCATTCTGCGCGTTTAATGGAAGCAGAAACAGGAGAAGCAAAAGCCAAACAGCTGCAATACTACGCATACGATACACAATATAACTAAGATGATACAAATAGCGAGGAGCCACTTTGCCCAGGTCTTCATGCCCTTATGTACCTTTGGCACCTTGGGCACCGGCACGATGGGGAACATCACCTGGTCAGTCAGCGTACGACCGAAGAGCACGGAGATAAGCGCATCTGCGTTCACTGCCCAGCCGTTGGCGTTGAGCACTGGAGCCAGGTTACGACGACGCAACTTCAGCCATGCCATAATCATACTCGGACCGCTGATGACCAGCAATATGCAGACGAATACGATGACATATTGCCACCATTTGAAGCCGCTCATACCTTCCGCCACGCTTACCAACGCCGCACCAATCATGCCTAACGCCATGCCGATGGCGGCAAAGATACCGGCGAACTTGGCAATATCGAATGCCGGCTTTTTCTCTGCGTTCGGGTCTGCCACCACATCGGCTTTCGCCGTCATGTCGTCAAACGCCTTCGCATCTTTCTCGGCAGCGGACTTGTTGATTTTCTCCTCCACCCAATTGGCCAACTTGCGGTACGGCGTCCAGAAGGCCTGAAGGATAGATATCGGGTTATCGATAATCTTCGTTACCGTGGCATCGTAATCGAGCCCGTCATTGTCGTAGAACACTGCGTTCTTGCCAACGCTCAGGTTCTTCACCTCACCTTGCGTCATGGCAGCCACTATTTGCATTGACTTGCCCACCTTCTGGTTCACGCAATTGCAGTACAATAGATAGATGCCGCTCAGCGGAGCCTGTGCATCATGCTTGGCAAGATCGTTCACGCGTATACAAAGATGACACGCGCGCTGGTCGATGATGAGTGTACCGGCTTGGAACGAAGCGATGGTGTCCTCGTTGCTGTCATAGAAGTCCTCCAGCGTCACAAAATTGCGCAGCAGACGATAGAAATCGCGGTGGATAAGCAGCAGTTTGCGCAACGGCATATATTCAGACCTGGCATTGGCCAAGGCATCGGCGTTAGCAGTCTCCGCAGCCGCCTTGGCTGCCTCCCACTCTGCTATCTGCGCACCCATCTCGGCAAATTTCTTCTCCGTCATACCAGGTTTTACCGTATCTTCTGGGATTACCGCCAGACCTAGTTTTTGCAGCTTCTCCAATTCGTAGTAAGCAGCATACTCGGCACTCTTCTCCTTGTATGCAGCTATCACGTCTGCCTCCAGCGGCGCAGCAGGAATCGGCTGCTCTTCGATGGTCACAGCATCAATTGCCGCCTGCACCTCAGCCAGCGCGACTACGCTGTTTTTGCCAACTATCTTCTTGGCAACCGCCAGTATTGCCTCATCGGCGATATTGTCCAACGCAATGCTGTCTGTCTGCTCGAAAAGCGACTTCGCGTCCTTCAGCATCGCGCACAACCATTCAGCGGTTGCAATCACTTCCTTCACACGCAACTTGCCGTCACCGTCCTGGTCCATAAGGCTCAACGAGTCCGAGCTAATCTCCAAACCATTCACCGGACATGACAACACCGTCCACATTTTCTTGTCCAATTCGCCGAGATGACGAATGTCATCCGCCGATTGGATGCGTACGCGGGTCACACCGCCCACATTCGCAAAACTCCATTTGTACTTATCCATAGTATAGTGATTAATTAATGTATGCACAAAATCTCGTGCAAAGGTAGTGTTTTTTTCGGAAATACGCAAATATTTTTGCTTTTTGTATGCAATTTTTGATATATTACTTTCGAAAATATTTGCATATGTCAGATTTTTGTAGTACCTTTGCGGCGAAAAAGATATTCAGTTATGACAAACGAAGAGATTGAATCGCGTGCACAGCGAGCGACGGAGTTATTCAAACAAGGATACAATTGCTCGCAAGCGGTTTTTACGGCATGTGCAGACCTATATGGTATCAATGACGAGCAACTGGCGTTGCGGCTCTCTGCCTCATTCGGCGGCGGCATAGGTCGCATGAGATTGGTATGCGGTGCAGCAAGCGGAATGTTCATGCTCGCAGGGCTTCATAACGGTTCATACACGCCGCATGACAACAACGGCAAGATGGCCAACTATGCCTTTGTTCAGCAACTTGCAGGCAAATTCAAAGACACCTACGGCAGCCTTATTTGCGCAGAGTTGTTAGGATTGGCGCCGAAAGGATCCACCTGCGCTGAATACCTGCCGGCAGACGCTCTCAGCCCAAAGCCGGAAGAGCGGACTCCGCAATATTACGAAAAGCGGCCATGTTCAGAGATGGTTGCCGAAGCAGTTAGAATATTTCTAAAAAACGCTAGTCCGAAAGAATTATGATTGTCAAAGACCTAATTGAGCTTATCGGTCGTACTCCGATGCTAGAAATACCGACGGTCAACGCACGTCTTCTGCTCAAATTAGAGCGCTTCAATCCCGGCGGTAGTGTCAAGGATCGTACCGCCTTAGCCATGATTGAGGATGCTGAGCGCCAAGGATTGCTACACCCGGGTGGCACGATTATCGAGCCCACGAGCGGAAACACAGGCGTAGGACTCGCTTGGATTGGTCGTTTGAAAGGCTATCGCGTCATTCTAACTATGCCGGACACGATGTCCGTCGAGCGTAGGAACCTACTCGCCGTGTACGGTGCAGAACTCATTCTCACACCCGGAGCACAAGGGATGAAAGGGGCTATTGCCAAAGCAGAAGAACTCAAAACATCCACACCGAATAGTATCATTCTGGGTCAGTTCACCAACCCTGCTAACCCGGCCATCCATTATGCCACAACCGGACAAGAGATTTGGAACGACACGGAAGGAAATGTGGATGTCTTTATCGCAGGCGTCGGCACAGGAGGAACAGTGAGCGGAGTTGGGCGTGCTCTCAAGGAACATAGCCTCGCAGTAGAAATCATCGCCGTAGAACCGGCATCTTCGCCCGTTCTATCCGGAGGAGAACCCGGGGCACATAAGATTCAAGGTATCGGCGCTGGTTTCATTCCGGATACATATCAAAGCGGCTATATTGACCGCGTGCTGACTGTCACTAATGAGGATGCTTTAGCCGCGGCCAAACTACTGGCAACGCAATATGGTCTGCTCGTCGGAATATCGTCCGGCTGCGCTTTCCATGCCGCCATGCAATTAGCACAACAGCCCGAATATGCCGGACGTACCATCGTAGCACTCCTGCCTGACACAGGAGAACGCTATCTATCTGTGCTCAACTAAATAGCAAATCGTACATTGTAAACCGTAAATTGTAAATGGATTTTACTCCCAACATAGCCCATCTCAAGCAACTTGTTTTGCATCTGCAAGGCGAGATTTTTCCTGACTATTATCCCGCGGTTGAGCGTCCTAAAGGTCTCTACCTGCCGGACGAATTCTGGGCACAGATACCTGAGATTACACGCCTCATCAATACCGATGTGGATGCTGTGCTGCATAATGACCCTGCGGTGACTGATAGAGGGGAAGTGATTCTCTCTTACCCCCTTCAATACGCAATGATTCATTACCGCGCAGCGCACGCGCTGTACCAATTAGGCGTACCGCGTCTCCCACGTATGTTGACCGAGTTGGCACATAGCCGCACAGGTATTGACATCCATCCGGCAGCAAAGATAGGCGAGTATTTCTGCATCGACCACGGAACGGGTGTCGTCATTGGCGAAACGGCTATCATCGGTTCGCATGTAGTGCTCTATCAAGGCGTGACGCTTGGCGCAAAGAACTTCGAGTATGACGACCAAGGAAGACCTATCGACGTGCCGCGTCACCCGATACTCGAGGACCGCGTAACCGTCTATTCGAACACCTCTATTCTTGGTCGCATTCGTATTGGCCACGATACTATCATTGGCGGTAACGTCTGGCTCACCCAAGACGTCCCCGCCAATTCCCTCGTTCTCCAGTCCACACCGGAGATTAAACTACTTAACCGTAAATCGTCAAATCATCAGTTATGAATAGATATTTTTTAGCAATCATTGGTGGAGGGCCGGCCGGCTATACAGCAGCGGAGAAAGCATCTAAAGCCGGCAAAGAGGTTATCCTGTTTGAACAAAACGCCCTCGGTGGCACTTGTCTAAATGTAGGTTGTATTCCGACCAAATCGCTGCTATACGGAGCAAAGCAGTATTATAACGCCACACATGCTGCCAAATACGGTGTGACTGCAGAGAACGTAGCCTTTGACTACGCCGCGATGCAGAAGCGTAAGACGATTGTAGTGCGCAAACTTGTTGCAGGCATCAAGCAGCGCCTCAACAACGAATATTGTACCGTCATATCCGGTACAGCAGCGGTGGCGTGCCGCACCGATGAATTCGTCTCGATTACTTGTAATGGTGAGACCTACGAGGCGGAGAATCTGCTCATCTGTACTGGTTCAACGAATTTCGTGCCTCCCATTCCGGGGATCAAAGACAATCCCGTTGTGTGGGACAGCACCGATGCTCTGGCTGCAACAGAACTACCAAAGTCAATGATCATCATCGGCGGAGGCGTTATCGGCATGGAGTTCGCCACGCTGTATCATGAATTAGGCGTACATGTGACGGTCATCGAAGCCTTACCGAATATCTTGCCGAACCTTGATCAGGATGTTGTGGCAGTTCTGCTTGACAAATACCGCAAAGCGGGGATTAATATCCTCACCTCCACCAAAGTAGAATCGCTTGATGGCGGTAAAGTAACCGCTAACGGTGAAGTGTATGAGGCAGAGAAAGTGCTTGTTAGTGTAGGAAGAAGAGCAAATCTGCAAGGTCTTGAAGCCCTGAATGACCTTGAACTGAATCGCGGTGCGATTGTCATTGATGATTTTTGCAAGACAAATCTGCCAAACGTATATGCGTGCGGCGATGTAACCGGTAAAATCATGCTTGCGCATGTGGCGGCACGTCAAGCGGAAGTGATGGTTGGTCGGCTGCTCAAACAGATCCCTTTGCAGCGTATCGCATACAATGCCATTCCATCGGTCGTATATACAAACCCGGAGATAGCAACCGTAGGCATTACGGAGCAGCAGGCCGAGTCGATGTCCATCCCTGTGGAGGTGCACAAACTGCCGATGACATTCTCCGGCCGGTTCATGGCAGAGAACGAAGGCGAAACGGGTCTGTGCAAAATGATAGTCGATGCGAAGAACCACTCGATATTGGGTGTTCATTGTATTGGCAATCCGTGCTCGGAATTCATTTCCGCTGCCTCTTTTGCCGTTCGAAATGGGTATACAGTACCGGAAATGCAACAAGTGGTCTTCCCGCATCCTACAGTAAGCGAAATTCTCCACGAAATACTTTAACCTCTAATCCTTAATCTCTAATATGAAAAAACACTTATTCTTCCTTTTTGCGCTCCTCGTGACAGCGCCTACGGCATGGACGGTTGATCAGACCTATTATGAGACTATCGATGGTACCACAGGAGCCACACTCCGTAACGAGCTTTGCAATATTACCCGCTTAGGTCCGCAAAACATGTCTTATGAAAAATTATGGACAGCTTATTACACCACCGACGTCTATCCGGAGGATTCCGTGGGTAAAGCAGGTAAGATTTGGGATATGTATTCCAATGTACTCTTCACGCCCGGCAACCACCAGTGCGGCACCTATGCCCATGTAGGTTCTTGTTACAACCGCGAGCACTCGCTGCCAAAATCATGGTTCAATGAACAGCGTCCTGCATACTACGACCTAGGACATATTGTTCCGACGGATGGTAAAGTGAACGGCCAGCGCAGTAACTATGCCTTTGGCGAGTGCGCCAATGGTACGCGTCTGTCCTATGGCGATCATGTAGGCAAAGGGAAACTTGGTGCGTCCACTTTCCCTGGCTATTCTATCTCGGCCCAGGTCTTCGAGCCGGACGATGAATACAAGGGCGATTTCGCACGTATGTACATGTACATGCGCGTTCGATACAAGGATATGGACATGACCAACGACCATGGTCATTGGATGTTCAACGATAACGATGTGAACTTCGGCTTTACCTATTACGCGGTGGATCTGCTCATGAAATGGCATCGTCAGGACCCTGTATCAAAAAAAGAAGTGGACCGCAATAACGGAATGGATAGTGTGCAGGGCAACCGAAACCCCTTCATCGACTACCCCATATTGGCGGAGTTTTTATGGGGCAATAAGTTATATACTCACCACTTCTCGTTTGAAAATGCGATAGCATCGTTTGATCCGGAATTCATCCTCGGTGTCAGCGATGGTTGGAAGGAAACACCTGAAGATATCAACGACACGAATGCCGATATCAACCATACTGCCTCGAAACAACTCAAAGACGGGCAGTTATATCTCATTATAGGAGAAGCCGTTTACACAGCGACCGGACAACGCATCCGATAAAATACATTTATCATCAGAGCATCTTGCTCAATTGCTCGTAGTATTTCGGAGAAACCGGTACAGGACGATTGCTGTCAACGTCAAGCTCAGCTTGAATAAAGCCTTCTTTATCACGACGGAGCACTGCGACATGCCTCGGATTGACAAAATATGAACGTTGGCAGCGAATTATTCCATGACGGGCCATTAGGTCTTCTATACCTCGCATAGACTGACGAAGTAAATATTCTTTATGCGTGTTTCCTTCCATATAATGGATAGACACGTAGTTTTCTTGCGCCTTGATATATAGAATCACATCATGAGCGATTACGAGTTTAAGACGTCCAGTGCTATCAGCAAATCGCACCAAATTTTCCTCTGCCATTTCTTCCTCGTCAGGACGAATCAGAGCAAAAAGAATCGCAAAAATAATATATGGATAACAGAGGGTCGCAACGGAGAGTTGAAAACATTTAGCAAATGCAGGAAAATATCCATAAGTGCCGTATATAAGAGCCATATAAAGCGCAGCAAAGCAGGAGAACACAAACACTTCTGCGAACGACCATAGAGAGTATTGCCACCAGCTTATTTTGTGGTGCTTAGCAACCACTACCATCACGATACGAGAGATTCCAACCACTCCTATTAGAATGCTGGTAAGCATAAGCGTATTAAAAACAACCATCCCGGTGCCAGTATCAAGAAACTCTATAATCCATCGGCTTTCATAAATCAAAATAAAGCCTAGAAAAAACACCGGCATCCCCAAAACATGAAGGAGGAGGGTGGCCAACGAACACAAAGAAGAAGGTACTTTATTCATAATTTAGCATAATATTTTAGTGTGACAAAATTAAGAACTATTAATTTTCGTCACTATATACACATTTTAAACTTCAATTCTCTAGTTTTAATCATATTTATTTATCCCTCATCACAATTGTTTGCTGTGGTGCTCGAAAAGCAGTAATTTTGCATCGTTTTTAAAACAAAATGCATTATGAAAACTGTTAAACGAATTGGATTTGACCTGTTGGTCGCACTATATTGTCTTCAATTACCTGCTATAGTGGCTTATTTAGTTATTAATTTATAAAATACTATCGACTTATGGACAAGACTATCATTATTCGCCCCGAAAGCGGTTTAGCGTACGACTGGAAAGCTATCGCTATTGATCCGAGTGGCCATCACGAGCCCCAAATCGATTTAGTCGCATACAAAGCACTTTATATTAATAAGATTGCCCAGGCGCGCGCATGTGGACAAGAACCCGTGCTGGTTAGTTTGCCTATTATTGACGAGAACCGTTATTTCGCATGCATCACACATGGCATGAGTATGCAAGAGCGCAAAAACATCCTCTATTGGTTGGGGGGCCAAACCGAGCGGCTTCGCAATATTCACGAGTTGTATAATCTCGCTCTATTTCGGCTTGCATCACTCCAGTGTATTCATATCGTTGATATCACGTCGCCTATGCTTGCTCATCCTCATTATGATGAACTACTGGAGCAAGACGGTGTAACGCTCTCCCCCGAAGGGGAGGCGTTAGTCAACGATGAGTTAGCGTCTCTTAGCAGCCGCCTTAGCGTTCTCGCGAGCTAAGCGTTGCTGTTCACGCTGCATCGCTTCCAAGCGAGCCATGAAGCCGGATTTAGGTTTGCCGGCTTTTTTCTTTTTATTCTCTTCAATCTCTTTGAGCATTTTCTCATCATCCAGCGTCCAACGGAAAATCATGGTTTGCAAAATGGTGATAAAGAGCGAAACGAGGTAGTAGTAACTCAAGCCCGCAGCATAATCATTGAAAATGAAGAGGAACATAAGCGGCATCGCGTACATCATGTACTTCATGAACTTCATATTCGGGTCAGTTGCCTGCGACTGCATAGTGATATAGGTGTAACCAATGTTACAGATGGTCATCAGCAAGCAGAACAGCGAAAGGTGGTCACCCAGCAGCGGGATATTAAATCCCCAGTGGAAGACAGCATCGTAGGTAGAGAGATCATCTGCCCATAGCAAGGACTTGCCACGCAACTCGATAGCCGTTGGCAAGAACCAGAACATGGCCATCAAAACAGGGAACTGGAATAGCATCGGCAGACAACCGGACATCGGACTCACACCTGCCTGTTGGTACAACTGCATCGTTGCCTGCTGACGCTCCTGCATTTTGTCGGCAGGATATTTCTCGTTAATCGCATCTATTTGCGGCTTGAGTGCACGCATCTTAGCGCTTGACTTATACGACACAAAGACAAACGGCAGAATGATAAGTTTGATAACGATGGTCATAAGCAAAATCACAATGCCAATATGCAACCCCCAGCTGGTGAATAAGTCAAACATCGGAATAACCAGAATCGTATTAATCCAGCTGACAATTTTCCATCCAAGCGGCACCAGTTTGTTGAGATATAAGCGATTCTCCTTTTCCGCGCCCTCATCGTACGCTTTTAGTGTGTGATAATGGTTCGGACCACAATAGAAACGGAATCCGGTCGGGTTCTCACCCTTCAAATCAAATGGTACGGAAGTGTGCGTCGTGTATTGCTTGATATACCCCGAGTGCTTGCCTTGCACCGTTGACTGGAACTGCGAGGACGAGAATGCATCGTCTGCTATTAACACAGTTGAAAAGAACTGATCCTTATAGCCAACCCATTTCACACGAGCTGACTCTTTGGCGTCATCATCTTTGCTTTCGCTAAGTTTCTCCATATCCCCACCTACGAGCATATATTGCAACTGTGCATATCGCTCCTCAAACTTTCGTCCTTGCTCTTGCTGAGGGATAAGTTGACGCCACTGCAATTCCAGCGAGTTGATATTCTGCGCCAACTCGGTCAGCATGTTATGCGGCTCGATGGACAGATGAACCATGTAGTTATCCGATAACTCATACACAAAGTCTAACCAAGCGTCCTCAGCACTTGTTGGAAGACGCATAATCACTTTGTTCGGCTGGTCGGTTTCAATAGGTTTAAAATAGAGGTTCGAGGTCTGCAAGATACGATTGTTCGCAGTGATAAGCGTCAAACCGAAATCCGCTTCATCTCCTCGGAACAAGCACAGCGGGTTAACAGTATCGCCCGATGCATGGTATTCAAGCAATTCTGCACGCGCAATACGTCCGCCTCGCGTTGAAAGTGTCAGACGGAGTTTCTCATTTTGCAATGTTACCCACTGATCTTCGCCCTGTGCTGCCGGCGCAAAAGTGCCATATGCAGCCTGTAAACGCTCTTGTTGCTGTTCAACAGAAACAATCTCTTTTTCCTCCGGCGCGCCTGCAACGAGCTGCAAACTATCGCTGATGCGCTGTGCTTCAGCAGCCATCATGCGCGCCATACTAATTGAATCCTGAATACGTTGACGCTCTACCAGTTGCTCCTTTGAGGGGCGTTGTATCCATGAAAAACCAATAATAATTACGGCTATAATCAAAAAGCCAATCCAAGTGTTCTTATCCATTTATTTCTTTTTGTATGTTATATGTCTGCTTCAAGAATTGTCTATCTTCGTTTTAAGCGGCCGAACATCATTCCGATGTACAAACGCGGGCCGCTGGGGGTCATAAAATTACTCCACTTTACATCAGTTCCAAGGTTCGTCAAACCGCTACTGGTGCGGCCGAACGGAAGCATGTAGTCTATGCGAATCAATATTGCCATGTGATTGCCCAAATCAATCTCCAAACCAACGTAAGGGTCCATGAAGAAGAAGGGCGTTTTAACATAAGATGCATTGTAGTTGGTCGTATCTCCAACCGATGTTTCCACCGGCACATAGCCAAGTGAGTCTGCAGGCACGAAGAGCCTTTTCATCGTTCCTCCGCCCACTGTCATACCAATCATAGGGCGCACCTTGCCCCAATCGGTGTAGAAGTCGCATAACGCGCCTCCCCACCCAGTCCGCACATTCGAGCCTGTATTCATTAATGGCATATGACTCACATGGCCTTCTGCTCCCAGATGGATATGGTTAATCAAATGGACACGCAGAGCGCCGCCAAACCCATAGCAGAAACCAGCCTTTGGCAAGCCTTTCACATAATCATAACTGCCCAGACCGGTGTTACTGAAGACCTTCGTAGGGTCGTCGGAGAACAAGTAACCGGCATGCAACATCATACCACCGGAGAAACCTGTGAATACCGGTGAGGCACTCCGTGTCTTTTTAGAATGGGTATCAGCAACCTCCTGCTCCTGGGCCATTAGGCTCAAGGGCAAGAGAGTTAATACCAATATCACCAACTGTTTTCTCATTATTATATAATGTCAAATGCTACATCCATCATGTTGGTGAATGAGTTCTGACGCTGTTCTGCTGTCGTTGCTTCACCTGTCAGTATATGGTCACTGACGGTACAAATAACAAGCGCTTTCTTTCCTGCACGAGCGGCGTTCATATACAGCGATGGAGCCTCCATCTCATCTGCCAACACGCCCATTTTCGTCCAGTTCGCCTTACGCGGGTCTTCGCAATAGAACACGTCTGCGGAGAACACATTACCTACGTGGTATTTGTATCCACGTTTCTCGGCTGCTTCAACGGCTTTGCGACAGAGGTCGAAATCCGCAATTGCAGCATACCGGCCGGGAAGGTTATATTGCGCATCCCAGTTGCTATCGGTGCAGCTACCCATTGCAATCACCAGGTCACCTACGTTCACATACATTTGACGCGCGCCACAAGAGCCCACACGTATGATGGTATCTACATCATAGAAGTTAAATAACTCGTAAGTATAAATACCAATAGAAGGAATACCCATACCATGTCCCATTACAGTAACCTTCTTGCCTTTGTAGGTACCGGTATATGCTAACATACCCCGTACATTGTTGACCTGGACAGGGTTCTCCAAATAGCGTTCTGCCATCAACTTGGCACGCAACGGGTCACCCGCCATGATCATTGTTTTTGCAATCTCACCATACTGCGCACCAATGTGCGGAGTAGGACAATTTTCCTTTGCCATAATTTTGTGTTTTTTAAAAGGTTAATATTTTATTTTTCAACTTTCAACTTAAAGGTTTCTTTCAACGCTCAACTTTCCATCATCCATTCCATTTATACCATTCTATTGCTCGCTTGAGGTCTTCAGGTGTGTCTATACCGATAGTCGGTGTGTCCGTCAAACCTACGCGAATGGAATAACCATTCTCCAACCAACGCAACTGCTCCAATCTCTCTTTCACCTCCAGAGGCGACTGAGGTAATTGTGTTATCTTCTCCAATACATCCGCTCGGTATGCGTATAAACCGATATGGGCATAATAAGGTCCTCCTTGTGGAATGGGCAGACGCGAAAACATCTTTGCCTTTCCGGTTTCTATTTCCCAATCCACTTTGGGAGTATTCGGATTCTCTACGGCGTCCTTCCCGTCCTTGTCTGTGAACGGGCGCACGAGGGTCGCAATCTGCGTGTCTGGCTCATCAAAACAATCCATGACAGTCTTTATCTGCTCCGGTTGGATGAAGGGTTCGTCACCTTGGATGTTGATAATCACAGTATCTGTATCGTTCTGTTCGCGCCATGCAGGAGTAGTGATAGCCTTGTAGGCTTCTAAGCAACGATCCGTACCACATTTATGATCTGGGCGCGTCATGACCACTTTTCCCCCGAAAGCCTCCACAGCATCGTATATACGGTCATCGTCGGTAGCCACAAGGACGGTTTCCAATGCTTTACTCGCCTGCTCATACACACGGCGGATAACGGTTTTACCACAGATATCCTCCAATGGTTTGCCGGGAAAGCGCGTGGATGCATAGCGCGCAGGTATGATTCCTATAAACTTCATATATTTCTATGCTATAAACTGCCTTGCTCAACTTTGGAAAGCAAGTTAATTGCTCCTGCTATGGTTTTCACATTTGTTACCGTCACATAACGTCTACCTGTCGGTTTCCCTTTTTTGTCTTTCTCTTCGTGGAGACTGCACCTATCAGGACGCGTCACAGCGTATTGGATGATATTACCAAATTGCTCAGACTGCCAATACGCCTCTTTGTGCTGAACCAGATACATGGTCATCCGTTCTCCTTTGAGTAAAATCTTCTCTATGCCCAGTCGGCAACACAGCCAACGCAGGCGCACGACGGACAACAGTTCTTTAGCAGGTTCAGGCAGGACACCAAAACGATCGATAAGTCGCTTGCGAAAATCGAGCATCTGATCCTCGCTATGCAGACTATCCAATTCGCGATATAGTGTGATTCGTTCTGATATATTCTCGATATAATCCGTCGGAAAACAAACGGGTAAGTCCGTCTCCAATTGTGAATCGGAACACCATTGATGATTATTGTCTACTAGCCATTGACTGTTGTTATCTCCATCGCCGGCAACTTGTAATCCTTCCTCTTCCTTCAATTCTTCCATCGCTTCATTTAGAATGCGCTGGTAGGTCTCGTAACCAAGGTCTGCGATGAATCCAGACTGCTCGGCTCCTAGCATGTTTCCTGCGCCACGGATATCAAGATCCTGCATAGCCAGGTTGAAACCAGCACCGAGTTCGGCGAAGGTGCTAAGTGCCTCCAGTCGTCGCCGAGCATCTTCCGTTAACAGTTCTTTCTCCGGCGCAATGAGATAACAATACGCTTTGCGGTTGCTTCTTCCTACTCTCCCGCGCAACTGATGCAGGTCGGCAAGGCCGTATTGGTTGGCAGAGAATATGAGGATGGTGTTTACATTCGGAATATCCACGCCGGACTCGATGATAGTGGTCGAAAGCAAAATATCATAATCGTAGTTGATAAATGCCTCTAGTTTCTCCTCCATCTCACCGGCAGGCATTTGTCCATGCGCCACCACGATACGCGCCTCGGGACATAGTTTTTGTATCCGCCGTTCGATGCGCGGCAGCATCTCTATGCGATTATTGACGATAAATATCTGCCCGTTACGCGCCATTTCCATTTCGATGGCCTCTTTGATAATGTCCTCGTCGTCCATCGTTATCAACTCCGTCTGCACAGGATATCTATTCGGCGGAGGCGTGGTCATGACGCTTAGGTCACGCGCACCAAGCAGGCTGAACTGTAACGTGCGCGGGATAGGGGTTGCAGTAAGCGTCAGTACGTCAATGTTCGCGCGTAGCGATTTTAGTTTCTCTTTGGCTGCCACCCCAAATTTCTGTTCCTCATCGATGATAAGCAGACCAAGGTCATGCCATTTGACACTTTTGCCGATGAGTTTGTGCGTACCGATGAGTATATCAATCTTGCCTGTTTCGAGGTCAGCGAGAATCTCCTTAATCTCTTTGGCAGACTTGAGACGACTGAGGAACTCAATGCGCACCGGCATATTCTTCATTCGCTCAGTGAAAGTATTATAGTGCTGCAGTGCCAAAACAGTGGTCGGCACAAGTACGGCTACCTGTTTGCCGTCTGTTGCGACTTTGAATGCAGCGCGCATGGCTACCTCAGTCTTACCGAAGCCCACATCGCCGCACACAAGACGGTCCATCGGCATTGGACTCTCTAAATCATGCTTCACATCTGCCGTCGCCTTCGCCTGATCCGGTGTATCCTCGTAGAGAAACGAGGCCTCCAACTCGTGTTGCATATATCCATCCGGTGAATAAGCGTAACCCTTCTGTTTCTTACGTGTAGCGTATAAGCGGATGAGATCACGCGCGATATCCTTAACCTTGTCCTTCGTCCGTTCCTTGAGCCGTTCCCATGCACCCGATCCCAGACGGGCAATCGTCGGCTCACTGCCTTCACGCCCCTTGTACTTGCTAATACGGTGCAGGTTATGAATAGACACAAACACATTGGCGCCGTCACGATAGTTGAGTTTAATCATCTCCTGCGGTTTGCCATTGACTGGTGTCATAACAAGACCTCCAAAACGAGCAATGCCGTGATCCGAATGAACAACATAATCACCAATCTGCAATTGGTTTATCTCCCGTAGGGTAATGATGGCCTTACCGCGCCGCGCATTCTCGCTCGTCATCGTCACACGGTGGTAACGCTCAAAAATCTGGTGGTCAGTATAGCAGCATATCTTCAACTCATGATCCACAAACCCCTCATGCAACGTGGCGTTGATACCGATGAAGGAGACAGCAGCATCGCCGCTCAACTTTGAACTTTCTGCTATTGATTCGAAGATAGCCTTAAGACGGTCCAACTGTTTCTGCTGCTCAGCGAGGATGTATATCTTATAGCCATCTGCAGTATGTTTCTGCAAATCATCGGTCAGAATGTCGAACTGCTTGTGGAACAATGGTTGTGGCACGGTATCGAAAGTTATCTTAGTATGATTGCCAAACGAACTTTTCTCTGCCAACTCAATTGTTGTCTTGTCTTTCATTGACCATTGATGGTTAGCCATGAGACCGTCCATTTTAAAGTCAACCATATGAAAATCATTGCTTACCCATACCATCTCGTCCTGCAAATAGTCAACAATTGACCATTGTCCGTTGTCTGTTGTACATTGTCCAGAAGAACCAACGATTTCTGCCAGATTCGTTCGACTCTTCGACAGTTGGTCCTCGATGTCAAATTCCCGAATGCTGTCAATCTCATCGCCGAAGAAGTCAAAGCGGTAGGGTATATCATGGCTGTAACTATATATATCCACGATGCTACCACGTACGGCGAATTGCCCGGGTTGAAAAACAAAATCCACACGTTCGAATCCCAAACCGGACAATTGCGTTGCCAAAGCGGTCTGTTGAATTTCCTGACCCGCTTTGATTGTCATACTTCTTACGCTCAACTCCTCTTTCGCCGGGACGGCTTCCGCCACAGCCTCCGGATAGGTGACTATTATCACTCCATCCAGATCCTCGTTAACCATTAGTCGTTGGTTTAAAGCACTTAGACACTCTGTCCGCTGTATTAAAGCAGCATCATCAATAGTGCGGCGGCGTTTGCTGGACGGGAAATAGAACACATTAGCACCCAGTGTTTTAAGGTCACTATACATGTACTGCGCAACCTCAGCATTATCATTAATAATGAAGAGCGGACGCGAGAGATGCGATAGCACCAACGCACGAGCAGAAGCATGTAAACCGGCTAAAAGGAGATGTCGATCCCCTTTACCTCGAACAGTCAATAGCCTTCGAAGGCTCTCCACTTGAGGATGATGTCCGAATAATATATTCAGGTCACCGATTTGCACGAATCCTTCTCCTTAACGTCGACGCGTAGAAGTACCGCTTGTACGAGTGGAAGTTCCACCGGTACGTGTAGATGTGTCACTAGTACGAGTAGAAGTGTTGCTTGTACGAGGTGCTGACTCACGTTTTATGGTGGTTGTGCGGCCTTCTGTATCAGTTGTCCGGATGGTTGTGCGAGTTGTGCCGCTCTTATTTACGCGTGTATTGACCGTTGTACTCGGTTCTCGTCTCTGAGTAGTCTGTGTAGCTCTGGTCTCTGCCTGTCGCGTCGTGGCGCCGGACCTATTTGTAGCAGTGCTGGATTGATTCGTAGAACTGCTCTTAGCCTGCCGTTGTGTCTCCGCACGGAGCTGACCGGCATTACGGACAGTCACGCCCGAACCGTTCGCGTTCAGTTGGTGCGTCACGCGTTGATCAAATCCGTCATTGGGATGCTGATTGGCGTAATCATTGCGGTGGTGCGGTTGCGTCAGTGCCGTGTATCCCGACCAATACGGCTGCTGCGGATAGTCGCAACTATGGCAGTAATGGTGGTTCGTCATATACGTATTGACATACGCTTGATAGTGATTCAGATACATGGGTTTGGGTTGTGTGTAATATGATGGGAAAGAACCGTAGTAATACGGAGATGCCCAAGGGTTGTAGTTTGGACGACCAAACACGTTCCACAATGGTGGGCGCTTCACAAATACCGGACGAACGACATAGTTATAACCATACAGATAGCGATCGCCTATCACCTCCACGTAGAGGCGGTCAGCATACCATTCCGCTACCAGTGTAGCTACATCCTGGAACATTGCAGGTGCAAGACAAGCTTGAATCAAGAAAGCATGCTTATAACCTTGGCGTGTCTCGATAACACGCAGGTAATCCACCCATCCGTCCCGATTGAGGTCCAGATTATTAATCATATACCGGCTGGAATTAAGGATACGCTCAAACTCCTGCACGCTATTCGCCTCCGCAAAAGCCGCAGCAACCGCTTGCAGGTCCAGATAGAAGGACCAGTCGTTATTGAACGAGGTGACGGTGACTGTGGTTGTAGTGACTACTTTCGGCGTGGGTGTGGTCACCTGAGTCGTATAAACAGTCTTCACGGGAGCCACATATTCCGTCGTCGGTGCCACAGTCCATATACTGGTCCAGCAACTTGTCATAGACAAAAGACAAAATACCGCTGTGCTCAAAAACAAAAGACGAAAAAACCTTCTGCTCATAAATTATCACTTCTTTAAATGTTCAACACTCAACATTACAATGTTTTCGCTACTTCAATTTCTTCAAATGCCTCGAGGATATCACCTGCTTGCAAGTCGTCGTATGCCTTGAGGCTCAAACCGCACTCGGTGTTCACGCCGGCCTCCTTGATATCATCCTTGACATGCTTGAGCGAAGCCAGTTCTGCTGTCTTGATAACAATACCGTCACGGATGACACGCACCTTGTTGCCGCGTTTGATTTTTCCTTCACGTACGATACAACCGGCAATAGTGCCGACTTTCGATATATGGAAGGTCTGCAGAATCTCCAGCGTGGCTGTGATTTCCTCCTTTACCTCCGGAGCCAACATACCCGCCATTGCATCCTTCACCTCATTGATAGCATCATATATGATGGAATAGATGCGGATGTCCACTTCCTCAGTCTCCGCCATCTTACGTGCTGAACCGGTAGGACGGACATTGAAGCCGACGATGATAGCATCCGAAGCCGCAGCCAGCATGACATCACTGTCGCTGATGGCACCAACGGCACCATGAATGACGTTGACTTGAATATTCTCAGTCGACAGTTTTATGAGACTGTCCTTGATAGCCTCTACTGAACCGTCCACATCGGCTTTAACGATGATGTTCAATTCCTTAAAGTCTCCGATAGCCAGACGGCGGCCAATCTCTTCTAGACCTACGTGTTTCTTTGTACGTATGGATTGTTCGCGTTGCAATTGCTCGCGCTTGTTGGCGATATCGCGCGCCTCTTGTTCTGTCGGTAATACATTGAATTCATCACCGGCCTGCGGCGCTCCATTCAATCCGAGTATCGAACAAGGTTCGCCTGGTCGCACCTCTGTGATTTTTTGACCGCGCTCGTTAAACATGGCTTTGATACGGCCGTGGAATGTTCCTGCGAGCACAATGTCACCCATATGTAGCGTTCCGTCCTGCACAAGCAGCGTAGCCACATATCCGCGGCCCTTGTCGAGCGAAGACTCGATGACCGAACCTTTTGCACGACGCTTCGGGTTGGCCTTGAGGTCGAGTAACTCGGCTTCAAGGAGCACTTTTTCAAGCAGTTCGTATACACCATCACCTTTCTTTGCAGAGATCTCCTGGCATTGGTATTTACCGCCCCAGTCCTCCACAAGAATGTTCATATTCGACAACTGTTCACGAATCTTATCAGGGTTAGCACCGGGTTTATCCACTTTATTGATAGCGAACACCATCGGTACGCCGGCTGCTTGTGCATGGTTGATAGCCTCAATAGTCTGAGGCATGACGGCATCATCGGCGGCGATGATGATGATCGCGATATCCGTCACTTTCGCGCCGCGGGCACGCATGGCGGTAAACGCTGCGTGACCAGGCGTATCAAGGAAGGTAATATGTTGACCATTTTTGAGTTTGACGTTATATGCACCGATATGCTGGGTAATACCACCTGCCTCACCGGCGATAACGTTTGCATTACGGATATGGTCGAGCAAGGATGTCTTACCGTGATCAACGTGACCCATGACGGTGATAATAGGGCAACGAGGTTCTACATCCTTGTCATTGATCACCTCATCGGCGTTAATCTCCTCTACCACGTGTGCTGCAACGTACTCGGTAGTAAAACCGAACTCCTCAGCAACGAGGTTGATAGTTTCAGCGTCAAGACGCTGGTTGATAGAAACGAACAGACCGAGCGACATACAAGTACCAATGATTTTGTTGACCGGCACATTCATCATGACGGCAAGGTCATTAGCTGTCACGAATTCGGTCAGTTTGAGCACTTTGGATTGCTCCTGTGCTTCCATAATCTCGAGTTCATGCTTCTCTCGCTCTTGTTCACGGCGTTCGCGCTTGTACTTAGAAGTATTGCTCTTGTTTTGCTTCTGTTGGAGACGGCTGAGCGTCTCTTTCAATGCCTTATCCACCTCCTCTTGCGTTGCTTCACGTGGCTTATCACCTTTTTTCTTCTTGCCTACCTGGTTACGCTTGTCATTCGGATCCACTTTGGAGCCTTTGATACGCTCGCGTTTACGGCGCTCTGCAGCGGCTTGCGCAGCCTGCTCATGTTGCGCCTGCTGGGCAGCTTGACGCTCCTCACGCTCTTTGCGTTTCTGCTCTTTGGTCTTCTTAGCAGGACGCGTGGAGGTATCAATAGAGTCCAGGTCAATTTTTCCGACCACCTTCGGCCCATCTGTTACTTCGCGTTTACCGAGCGTGAAGATCTCAGGTTTGGCAACTTCGGACTTGGTCTCTTCAGCCTTGGCCTTTGCTTTGGCGGCTTCCTCCGCAGCTTTAGCCTTAGCTTCTTCGGCTGCTTTGGCCTTGGCGGCTTTCTCTGCCTCTGCAGCTGCCTTGGCCTCTTCTTCGGCTTTGGCTTTCGCTCTGGCTTTTGCTGCTTCTTCAGCGGCTTTGGCTTTTGCTTCTTCAGCAGCCTTGGCGGCTTTCTCTGCTTCGGCAGCAGCGGCACGTTCAGCGGCCTGACGGTCAGCTTCTATCTTGACTGCCATATCTTTGTTGAACTCCTTGGCGAGGAGCAGATAGAGGTCATCGTCAATGCGCACATTCGGGTCAGACTCAATGGGATGGCCATGCTTCTCGCACCAACCGGTAAGAGTGGCCATACCTATATTTAATTCTTTACATGCTTTAATCAGTTTAATCGCCATATATCTTTCTCATTTTCAGGGTTAATATGGTTGTTTGCGCGGTGTCTCATTCACGCCGCATGGCCTTCCGGCCAGAAGTCACTTCGATTAATCGTTTTCGAATTCGGCAGCAAGGATACGAAGCACTTCGTCGATAGTTTCCTCCTCAAGGTCAGTACGCTTGAGCAGGTCTTCCTTGCTTGTACCGAGCACCTCCTTGGCTGTGTCGAGACCAACTGCTTTGAAGGCATCCAGGACCCACTGGTCGATTTCGTCATTGAACTCGTCGAGATAGATATCATCCAGGTCTTCCTCGTTAATCTCGCGATAAACGTCAATCTCGTATCCAGTCAGCATAGACGCCAGTTTGACGTTATAACCGCCTTTACCTATGGCGAGACTGACCTCCTCCGGTTGGAGATATACTTTTGCCGTTTTGTTCTCCTCGTCAATTTCCATGGAGCTGATTTTCGCGGGAGCAAGGGCACGCTGGATATAGAGATTGGTGTTGGTGGTATAGTTGATGACATCGATGTTCTCGTTGCGCAACTCACGTACGATTCCGTGTATACGTGCGCCCTTGACACCAACGCAAGCGCCCACCGGGTCGATGCGGTCATCGAAGGTCTCCACCGCCACCTTGGCGCGCTCACCGGGAATACGGGCAATATTCTTGATGGAGATAAGTCCTTCCTTAACCTCCGGCACTTCTTGTTCAAACATGCGTTGGAGGAAAAGCGGCGCAGTACGGGAGAGAATGATTTTCGGGGTTTGGTTCTTGTTCTCCACCTGTACGACTACGGCGCGAACCATATCTCCTTTTCGGTAGTAGTCTGTAGGAATCTGGTTCTGCTTCGGTAGATAGAGTTCATTACCCTCTTCATCAAGCAAGAGCATTTCTTTTTTCCATACTTGGTAGAGCTCACCGGTAACGATTTGTCCAACCATGTCTTTGTACTTGATGTAGAGACTTTCTTTCTGGAGTTCCAGAATCTTCGAAGCGAGTGTCTGGCGGAGATTGAGAATCATACGGCGGCCGAAAGAGGATAGTTCCACTTTGTCAGTCACCTCCTCGCCTATCTCGGCTTCATCGTCGAGCAAGAGTGCATCGCTCAGGGCGATTTGCGTGTCGGGATTGGCCACATCGCCGTCCTCCATAACGAGGCGGTTACGGTAAATCTCGAGGTCGCCCTTGTCGGGGTTCACAATCACTACGTAGTTAGCAGCAGGACCGTACATCTTGAGGATGACGCTTTTAAATGACTCCTCCAGTACGGTGATGAGTGTCTGCTTGTCAATACGTTTGAAATCTTTGAATTCTGAGAAAATGTCAATCAAGTTGATTGATTCTTGTTTTGTTGCCATAAAGATATTTTGTAATTTTATAATTTACGATTAAAATTTCATGTCGTAGCGGACATATTTAGGTTCATCATAGCGCCATGTGTGGGTGATGATGCGTGTCTCTTTGCGTTTCTTGCCCTCTACCGCCACTTTCTCCTCTACATCCACGGAGAAGGTGTCTTCGTCTACACTCACCAACTGGCCGCGCAGTTTCTTGCCGTCAATCAGAACCTCCACATCATGGCCGAGATTCTTCTCGTACTGAATCTTCGCTTTGAACGGGTCGGTAAGACTGACGCTGCCCACTTCGAGCGAGTAATCAACACTGGTGCTGGCATCCAATTTCTCCACAAGATAGCGGTTCAGCTCCGCGCAGAAATCGACATCAACACCGGACAGACGGTCCACCTCAACCAGAATGTCATTGGCGGTTGAAACGCTCAGCGTTATCAACTGATAATCGGTATCCTTCAGATACTCTTCAATCCATTGTTGTAAATCCTCTTTCAGCATATGCGTTCTGCTTAGTTTAACGCGCGAGGGAACTCCTCTCGGGGTCCCCTCAACCAATTCACGCTGCAAAGATACAACAAATATTTGAAATACACAAGTTTTTTGAAGAAAAAATTAAAATTTTTTAGGATTTGTTTGAAAAAGAGCACCTATGCGGGTGCTCTTTCGTTTTAGCCTTTGTGGCTGGCATTATTTTTTATTCGGTTGTTCGAGTCCGTAGCCTTTGCGTTGGTCTTCTACCTTGAGCGCGAGACTTAACAGGAAAGCGAGAACACCGAAGGAGGCAAAAACAATCATCGGGACGAGATAGCCGTTGGTTGCCACACGCAATTTGCCGATGAGCAGCGGGACAAGGCAGAGACCTACATTCTGCACCCAGAAAATAAGGCAGTACGCCGAGCCCAACACTTTTTCGTCGATAATCTTTGGCACAGAGGGCCACATAGATGCCGGTACCAGTGAGAAACTGACACCAAGGACGAGGATTGTGACCAATGCGAGCGTCTTGCTCGGATATGCCGGAAGGACAAAGGCAAAAACGCAATGGCACGCCGTCATAATTATAGCACCGAGGAGCATCATCGAAGCGCCCTTGCCCTTATAGTCGATGAATGCGCCAAGAAAAGGTGTGAGTACCATTGCAAGGATTGGAAACCATTTGAATAGTCCTGCAGCCTCGGTATTGGAGATATGCAGTGTCTCCTCCAGGAAGTTCGTTGCGAAGCGCTGGAAGGGGAAGATAGCTGAATAATATAGCACACAAAGAAGTGCTATAATCCAGAACATCTTCGAACTGAAAATCTGTCCAAGATCAGAAACGTGAAACTCATCCTCCGGATCTTTCTCCAGGGTTGCCTCTCCGATTGCCACGAGTTGGGAATCGAAGGACTTATCCATGATTGTGAAGACAAAGAAATTGAGCAGACCGATGACAAGAAGTGCGGACGCAAAAAGCAGCGGAGCGGTAACAGAGTTAACGCCATCAACAGCGAACTGCTGACTAATCATCGGAGATAGCCACATAGCTCCGAAGACGCCGAGACGAGCGATTGCCATCTCCAAACCCATTGCAAGTGCCATTTCCTTACCTTTGAACCACTTGGCAAGAATCTTGCTAACCGTGGTACCTGCCATCTCGCAGCCGCAGCCGAAAATCATAAAACCGAACATAGCCAGTTTAGCGCTGCCCGGCATAGACGGCCACCATGCATTGAGCCACTCGACGGTATTGGCATCCGCCCAAGAAATGCCGAAATACTTGATGCCTGCGCCGATAACCATAAGGCTGGCAGACAGCAATCCGGTGAAACGGACGCCCATCTTATCGAGTATGATACCTGCGATGATAAGGAATCCGAACACATTCAGCAGAAACTCGCCCGCTGCGTAGGTGCCGAATACTCCTTGGTCCCAACCACGCGTCTCGTTGAGCAATGAAGCCAACGGGGAGAGCATGTCCACGAACATGTAGGCAAAGAACATCATTGATGCTACCAGCACAAGGACGCTCCATCGTGCAACGGGGTTATCACGAAGGGTCTTCTGAATTTTTGCTACCATGAATGTTAATATTAATTGAAAGTTATGAATTATCGGCCGGTTTCTTATACGACCACTTACTTTTCTTTTTGAGCCACTCTGCCTTCTTTTTTTCGTACTCGGCGTAGTGGGATTCTAAATAACCGTCAGCCATTACTTAATTCCCAATTCTTTCTTCACAGCCGGTGTAGCATCGATGGCATCAGGACCGATATGCACCATGGCTGCGCTATCAAAGATATAGGTATAGTTCTCGCGCTCGCCTACCGCCTTGATTGCCTTCGTCATGCGCTCGTGAACCGGAGCCAGCAGCTCCTGCTGCTTCTTCTGAATATCTTGCTCTGCGGTTTGGTAAAAGAGTTGGATGCGTTGTTGCATTTCCTGCAATTCCTGCTGACGAATCTGCTTGATTGCATCCGCCATTGTAGCCTCCTGAGTCTGATAATCTTGTACTTTCTTCTGGAACTCCTCGTTCATCGAAGCCAGTTGATTTTCATACTGAGCCTGAACGGTGTCCATTTTCAGTTTCACTTGTGCTACCTCGGGCATCTGCGCGAATAGCTCTTGTGTGTTGATGTGACCAAATTTCTGTGCGCTGGCAAGCATCGGAAGAGCCAGCATGATGGTAATAATAATTTTCTTCATTGTTGTATTGTTTTATTTTTGTTATTTAGCTCCTAATTTACGCAATACTTGGTCGGATACGTCCAATTTGGAGGACATATACACGAGCGACGGGTCTGCGGAACGGTCCTTGACTACATCTATTCGTTTCTCATTCGCTAGGTCTTGGATGGCATTGTAAATCTCGTCCTGGATGGGTTTGATGAGCGCTTCGCGCTTTTTGTACAGTTCGCCGTCCTGTCCGAAATATTTGCGTTTGAGTTCCAGCACCTCTTGCTCCTTTTTCACAATCTCCTGTTCACGCTCAGCTCGCATGGTCTCGGAGAGGAATATCTGCTCTGTCTGGTAGTTCGACGCCATAACGCGTGCCTCCTGCTGTGCAGCGTCAATCTCTTTCTGCCAGCGCTTGGAGAGCATGGTCAACTGTTCATTTGCCTGCTCGTATTGCGGCAGGTTTTTCAATATATACTGCATGTCGACATACACAACCGACATATCCTTAGCAAATACTGTGCCACAAATCAGCAGAGCTGCAATGATTAATGAATGATGAATAGTGAATATCTTTTTCATATGTGTCTTTTTCTTTCTTTGAAACGGTCTTTATTCTTTCTACATAGCGGGCTGTTACAACTCTTGGCCTAAGACAAAGTGGAACTGGCTTCCGCCGTATTGTTTAGACCCGTTGATTTCGTCGAAGCCCCATCCCCAGTCGATACCCAGCAGACCGAACATCGGCAGGAAGATACGTACACCCAGACCTGCAGAACGCTTGAGGTCGAAGGGGTTGTAATCGCTGATATCCGAGAAGCAGTTACCTGCCTCAAGGAATACATGAGCCCAAATGGTGGCGTTCTGCTCCAGCGATATAGGATAGCGCAACTCCATAGTGAACTTATTATACAAATAACCCATATTACGCCCCGTTACCACATCATACGGCGTCAGCGAACCGGACGAATAACCGCGCATGGATACATATTCGGTGGAGTAACTGGTGTAGGCCGACATACCATCGCCACCCATATAGAATGACTCGAATGGCGACTTGGCATAGATGTTATAGTGGCCCAGATAACCGAATTCGGCGCGCGTCATGAGCACTAACTTGCTATCCTTGGTAAGCGGTGTGAAGACTTTGCCCGAGAATTTCCACTTATGGTACTCGATGAGGTGGTATTTCTCCGAATTGGTCATCTGCGAGTAGTCCTTGCCGCTGAAAAGTGACCATGGCGGCGTTATTTTCAGGCCAATGGTGAACTGCGAACCGCGACGGGTGTATATTGGGTTGTCGATAGACGAGCGCGAGATCTGGAGGTTCAATGCCAGGTTATGACTCGTTCCGTCCGAGATAAGCAGATACGGCCAGTCTTTCATCATATAGAGCTGATAACTCAACTCGCCGTAGAAGGTGAAATAGTCATCCGGCCAGCGCAGACGTTTACCGTATCCGAGCGAAACACCGAACGTACGGAGATACTTGTCCTTATCGGCCTCGGACTCCGCCAGCTGCTGATAGTAGTTGCTATTGCCGGAATAGTAATAGTAATTCGAATACGTGTTGTATAGGTTTTGATAGGCCCTTTGGTAACGGGCTGAATATCCGGTCTGGTTCGCAAAATAGATGCTGGCGCTCAGACTGTTCGGCCGCTTTCCTCCGAGCCAAGGTTCGAGGAACGAGATGCTGGCGGAGGTATAATAGATACCGTTCGTGCGCGCGTTTATAGAGAAGGTCTGTCCCTCACCCTGCGGCACAATGCGGTATGCTTTCTTGTTGAAAAGGTTCTGAATAGCGAAGTTGGTGAACTTCAGACCCAGCGAACCGACGAGACCGGTTGCACCCCATCCAAGCGAGAACTCAATCTGGTCGCTGGACTTTGTTTCCAGCATATATGCGATATCCACCGTTCCTTCCTCTGGGTTCGGCTGTATATCTGGCACAAGTTTCTCCTGGTCAAAGTGGCCCATCTGCGCCAATTCGCGTAGTGAACGCATGATATCTGACTGCGAATAGAGCTGACCCGGCTTCGTATACAACTCACGCCGTACGACATGCTCGTACACGCGGGTGTTTCCGATAATTTTAACCTCATTGATGGTAGCCGGTTTGCCTTCGTACATACGCATCTCAAAGTCGATAGAGTCATTCTCCACCGTCACCTCTACAGGCTCAACATTAAAGAAGAGATATCCGCGATCTGTATAGAGTTTGCTCACGGCATCATCATCACCCGTCAAACGGTCGTTGAGGGTCTTGAGGTTGTAGACATCACCCGGTTTCACACCCAATGTAGCATCCAGCAACTCATAGGGATAGACGGTATTGCCTACCCATTTGACGGAGCGGACATAATACTTGTCACCCTCGCTAATGGTCATATATACGTCAACGCGCGTCGGGTCCTCGGGATTCGGAACCACGCTGTCGGCCACGATATAGGCATCACGGTAACCGTATTCATTATATTTCTCGATAACCGCCTGCTTGTCTTTCTCGTATTCTTCGGTAACGAATTTCTTGGTGCGGAAGAGGTTGATGATATCGTTATCATTAGTCTTCTTCATCGCCTTGTTAATCTGGCGGTCTGTCAGTGCATGATTGCCCGTGATGTAAAGCTTACCTACCTTGGTCTTTGCCTTCTTATCCACGGCTATTAGCACCCGCACATAACCGGGATGGTCCTGGTCATTACGTTGCAGAACCTGCACTTCGGCGTTGTGGAAACCTTTCTCTGCCAGGTATTTCTTTATCACCGTCTTGGCATGGTCTTCGAGGTTCGGCGTCATCTGTGAACCCTGACGGATACCCGCCTTGACTTCCACATCTTCTTTCTCGCTCTTTTTAAGTCCTTCGTAGCGCACTTCGCTGATTCGCGGTCGCTGTTCAAGCGCGATGATGAGCCATATTTTATTGCCCTCTATTTTCTTGGCTTTGATTTGTACATTCGAGAATAAACCCTGCTTCCAGAAGCGTTTGATTGCTTTCGTTATCTGGTCGCCTGGCACCTCAATCTTGTCGCCCACGGCAAGGCCGGAGAAACCGATAAGCACAAAATCCTCATAGCTGTCCGCTCCTTCGATTTCGATGCCGGCAATCTCGTAGGTCTTGCGAGTCATGCCGTACTCGATGTCCTGAGCAAACAGACCGAGACTGAATACCAAGAATAGTAGTATGTTAATGAATCTGTTCACTCGTTTTTCCAAATCTTCTTTCCCTTTTTTGATAATCTACAATGGCTTTGTAGAACTCCTCCTGCGTG
This sequence comes from uncultured Bacteroidales bacterium, assembly GCA_900317345.1. Lineage (GTDB taxonomy): Bacteria > Bacteroidota > Bacteroidia > Bacteroidales > Paludibacteraceae > Colicola. The sequence goes on from ONGK01000008.1 coordinate 50,986, forward strand.
AATTCGGGCCATAGGCAGTCGGTGAAATATAACTCACTGTATGCCAGTTGCCAGAGCAGGAAATTGCTGATACGGTATTCGCCACTGGTGCGTATGAGCAGGTCCGGATCGGGCATGTTGGCAGTGGTCATCAGTCCGCTGACAAACTGCTCATTCACATCCTCCGGACGCAGTCCCTGTTGCGCCGCCTGGACAGCTTTTCGCACCGCTTCTGTGATTTCCCAGCGCGCCGAATAACTGAGCGCAATGACCATAGTTAAACCGGTATTGCGGCTCGTCTGCTCGATGCATCCGAGGAATTTCTGCTTCGTGCCTTCCGGCAGACGCTCAATGTCACCGATGGTCTGCAGACGCACATTGTTGTTCATCAGCGTCGGTGTCTCTTTGGCGATAGTATCCACCAGCAGTGTCATCAGGGCATCCACCTCTTCTTTCGGGCGGTTCCAGTTCTCAGTGGAGAAGGTATAGAGTGTCAGATACTCCACGCCTAATTCGGTGGCCGCAACGGTGATGTTATGCACGGTCTCAACGCCTTTCTTATGCCCGAACATTCGTGCCAAGCCCTGCTTCTTAGCCCACCGGCCGTTGCCATCCATGATGATGGCGATATGTCGTGGCAGACGCGCTTTGTCTATTTGTTCTTTATAGTCCATTGTCTTAATAATTGCAAATTCTACATGGCTTGGGTGCTCTGGCAAACTCAAATACGATACCTGCTGTCAGCATTCCCGTCAGGTCGCAGTTCATCCAGTTCCAGCCGTTCATCTGATATTTATTGTCTAGGGTCTCACGTCCCTCCAGATTGTCCGCCATGTAAATATTGTGCTGCCAAGCGATATTCAGTCCCACAAAATCCGCGAATTTCCACTTGAAGCCTATTCCCAGCGGCACATAGGCCATAGCCGTCATGCCTGCATTGATACCGTTATACATACCTGCGCCGATACCCAGGAATATATAGGGTGTGTAGGGCCGGATGCGCTTGTCGTATTTGTTGGCTGTGCCAAAGCGGAAGAAGTTAAACTCCGCCATCACATCTACATTGTACAAACGGTTCGACCACATTGTATTCAGTTTCTCGCCGCGCATGGTGTAGTCGTAGCCGGTAATGCGCTGGCCGGAGAACTTCACTTGCAGCGCCCAGCGCTTGGTGAACTTATAGCGGAAATGTATTCCGTATGCCTCACGCGGGTGCATGAAAATATGAGGAGCAGCATCGCCTACATAGTATCCGGTTCCTCCCTGCAGACCTACCTCGCATAGATACGGCATCTCCTGTGCTCGGGCCTGCAGTCCGAACAACAAAAACAATGCCACGAGTGCTATTTGTGTGCTTTTTCGCATATTCAGTCTTTCTTTATCAATAATCTAAACGCATCCGTCACTTTCCTAACCGGCACAACCTCAATGGTTTCACCTGCGTTGCGTCGGGTGCGGGCATCGAGTCGCTCAACCTGCTCTGCAGGAATGAGAATTCGCTTGAATCCTAATTTCTGCGCCTCTTGGATGCGTTGCTCGATGCGGTTGACGGGCCTGATTTCGCCTGCCAGTCCCACTTCGCCGCAGAGGCATGTGCCGGCATCCAGAGGGATATCCATATTGCTGCTCAGCACTGCCGCCAGCACCGCCAAATCGATGGCTGGATCCTGCACGCGCAGACCGCCGGCAATATTGAGGAACACATCTTTCTGCAGCAGTTTGAAACCTACCCGCTTCTCCAGCACCGCCAGCAGCATATTCAATCGTCTGCCGTCAAAGCCCGTGGACGAGCGTTGCGGTGTGCCATAGGCAGCCGAAGAGACGAGTGCCTGTACCTCGATAAGGAATGGCCGTACACCTTCCACCGCGGCTGCAATAGCGATGCCTGATAGCCCTTCGCGAGCCGTAGAGAGCAGCAGTTCCGATGGATTGCTCACTTCGCGCAGACCATCCTGACGCATTTCATAGATACCTAACTCGGAGGTCGAACCAAAGCGGTTCTTCTGCGCACGGAGGATGCGATACATATATTGCTGGTCACCCTCGAACTGCAATACCGTATCAACGATATGCTCCAATACTTTCGGTCCGGCAAGAGAGCCTTCTTTGTTGATATGCCCGATGATGAAGAACGGGATATTCCTCGTCTTGGCGAATTCAAGAATTCGTGCCGCACATTCGCGCACTTGGCTCAACGAACCGATAGATGCTTCTATGGCTTCGGTGCCGATAGTCTGAATGGAGTCGATAACCACCACCTCAGGTTCTATCTCCTTCACCTGATCCAAGATTCGCTCGAGTGAGGTTTCGGAGGATATATATAGGTTCTCAGCGTTGCCCGCCAGTCGCTCTGCCCGGAGTTTGAGCTGCCGTACGCTCTCTTCGCCCGAAGCATAGAATGTCTTGCGCTCGCCCAGTTGCATCAGCACCTGCAATGCCAGCGTGGACTTGCCGATTCCCGGCTCACCGCCCAGCAGCACCAGACTGCCCGGCACCAAACCGCCTCCCAACACACGGTTTAATTCTCCGTTCTGCATGTCGATGCGCATCTCTTCGGTAGCCTCCACGTCTTGCAGTCGCTTCGGCTGTGCATTCCCTGAGCTTTGAGCAAAGCGGTCTTTTGTCTTTCGACTTTCCACTATCTCCTCTTCATATGTACCCCATTCCCCGCATACCGGGCAACGGCCTAACATCTGCGGAGCCTTAGCGCCGCAGGACGAACATACATATTGAATTGTCGCCTTTGCCATCAGAAAGCTATCACATCATTTTCCTCTGCGAGGATGGTGTTATCAAATATCGGCTTTGCTTCCGCGAGGAACAAACTGTGGTCCTCTGTGCGGGAGCTATAATGCCCTAAAATCAGTTTGCCTACCTTCGCTTTCAGCGCGATAGTGGCAGCATCAGCCGCCGTGGAGTGCATCACTGCCTTGCTCCGCTCTGCCATTTCCGTGAGAAACGTGGACTCGTGGTACAGTGTCTCAACGCCCTCAATAATGGGCACGATTTTCTCGCTGTACATCGTGTCAGAGCAGTATGCATAACGCTTGCGCGTCACATGGTCGAACGAACCGTCATCATTCTTCTTGCGCCGTGTTTCTTTGAACAAGAAACCGCAAGTCGGCACGCCATGCTTGAGCGGAATAGTCTCCACGCTCACAGTGCGGTCGCTGAAGATAACTTCATGCTTGCGCGGGTTAATAGGATGGAAGATGATGTCGTACAACCGGTCGGAACAATGATACTCCAATAGCGGTGTGAGCAGTCGCTCCAAGTCCGGATGCGCATAGATGTGCATCGGCTGGGTGCGCTTGAGCATCGCTAAGGTGCTCAGCAGACCGATTAGACCGAAGCAGTGATCGCCGTGCAGATGGGAGATAAAGATGTTATACAACCGCCCGGTACGAACACCGAGTTTCTGCATGGTTATCTGTACACCTTCGCCGCAATCCACCAGGAATGACTTATCGGCTATCTCCACCAACTGCCCCGAAGGAGAAGTGGTGCGTGTCGGTTTCGCACTTCCGCAGCCTAATATGGTCACTTTTGCTTCGCTCATCTATCCTTTATCCTATCACTTTCAGCCTCTCCAATACGCTATCGCCCAATGCGGTCTTTTTCTCGATATGCTCAAGCACCGCTTTGACAAATGAATTAGACTCAAAACTACCGCGCACTTCCTCGAAGTCAGCTTCTGCCTGACGACGGTCTCCGTCCACGCCGAAACCGGTTTGACTGTTGAGGTCGAATTCCTTGCGGGCGTCATCATAGACCATTTTGTCCAGTTTGACCACCGCGTCTTTCCATTCCTCCACTGTGCGGCGGATCTGCTCAATGGTCACATGCTCCACATCGCAGCCCCATACCTGCTCCAGTTTCTCCAGCGCCCAGGTCCATTCGTACGAGTAGTAGTTCGCATGTATCTGCTCGAGACGTGCCTGAACGTCATCGAGACCAATACCGCCTTTCTCCACATCATCCAGCAATTGCTTCACCTCGTTGCGGGGAGCAATCAGACCTGCGAGGTCCACCCAGTCGCCCGAACCGGCAGGACTGTCAGGACGCAAAGCGGCGCGCACATCGTCTATCGTACGCAAATCCTTACCTTCCAAGCGGCTAATAAGGCTGTTGCCAAGGAACTTCTGAATACCTATCGTATAGAGTTCACGACCGTGACGAAGCGACGAATTGCGAATCTTGCAGTTCTTGTAGCCGTATACTTCCGTGTTCTCTCCGCTCAGCGCTTGCAGTTCGTTGAGCACCTCTCGGCCACGCCACATCTTCTGTACGGTGTACGGACTAAGCAGGTTGAAGTTAATCTGGTCCAACTTATGCGGGTCCTTACGGTTGTCGCGTTTCGGCCATTTCTGTGCGTCACGAATCGTACCCACAGTACGCAGATTGGCGCCCGGAACAAGATAACTCTCCGAATTATTCTCTATTAGATACGAGAACGGCAGTTCCGATGTGTCGGCGTGGTGCGTATGACGGCCCATGACCAGCGAGAATGCACCTATCTTACTCGGCCACAGCAGGTAACTGTCACTCGTCGTCTTGGCGCCGCGCTCCGCAATACCCTGGTGAATAGGACCGAGTTTATACATATGATTGCTCTGGTTGCTACCCGAACCTGCGTTGAGGAACGAGAACATACCCGCAATGAGCAGCGTGCTCTTATGGTGCGTCACGGTGTACGGACCTGCGAAGATAGCACAAGCCTCGCCGTGCATGCCCTGGCAGTTACTGAAGAACAGACTCTCGCCCGCCGAATAGTGTTTGTCAAAGATACAACCCTGACCAACGAAGCACTTGTCCACCAGCGTTGAATCGCCGATATACACGCCCGAAGAGATAATAAAATCTGCACATTTCACACCGCTGCCCAAACGCACAGGTGCTGCTTCATTGGAGTTGATAGTACCGTTCTTCAGGCGGCTCACACCGCTCAACTCCGCGTAGTCACCCACGCGCACATTCTTGATACTGCCGCAGTTGAGAATACGTACATTATTGCCAATATAGCCGTGGTCGGATGCCTGCGCCTCAGCATATGCATCGATCTGGCGCTCCAGTTCATGAATCATCGCCGGACGGTGACGGTAGAACGTCAGAATATAGGCCAGACTGGCGCTCAGCTCATTGAAGATAGGTATCTCGCGACCGCCGCCTTCGTTCATCACCGGCACACGCACACCGTTGCCGAACGTGCTCTTGCGGTCCACGAGGATAGCATTCACGTTCTCAATGCAGGTGTTGTCGCCGATATGATAATTGGCGATATAGTTGTGGATGTTGTACAGGTGCGCCTCGTTGCCTACTTCGCAGTTATGCAACGTAGCATTGTAGATGCCCGAATGAATCATCAGTCCACCCGGCAACTCAATCTCACGACTGAAAACGCCTAATCGGTTATGGCCCGAGAAATTCGTGTTACGCACATATCGCGCGTCGAAATTCTCTGCCACTTCCACCTCGTTCCAGTCATGCGCCGCACATCCCTGTGCCTCCATCTGCGCAATCTCTGCGCTTGTTAACTTTCTATACATTTGTGTCTTTTGTCTTTTAGTGAGCGTCGCGAACGGTCTTTTGTCTTTCTACTTTGAGCGAAGCGGTCTATTAATCATTCAGCAGCATCGGCATCAGCAACATGAGCACATCTTCGTTCTCCTCGTTCTCTGCCGGCAGAATCAGTCCTGCACGTGCCGGGTCTGCCAGTTTGAGTTGCACATCCGCCGAAGCAATCGACGACAGCAGGTCAATCAGGAACGGAGCCTTGAAACCGATGGCCATCGGCGTGCCGTTGTATGAGCATGTAATAACCTCTTCTGCGCTGGTCGAGAAGTCGATGTCCTGTGCAGAAATCTTTATCTGGTTCTCGCTCAGCGCCAGACGCAACTGTGCGGTACCGTTGTTCGCAAATACTGCCACGCGCTTGCAAGCGTTAATCATCGTCTGACGATCTACCGTCACGATGTTCTGGTTACCCTGCGGAATAACGGCATTGTAGTTCGGGAAACGACCCTCAATCTGACGGCATACCACAATCGTGTTGCCAAACTCAAAGCGTGCGTTCTTTGCGCCGAATGTCACTTTCACGTCCTCATCCTCTTTGGCCAGCAGGTTCTTGAGCAGACTTGCCGGTTTCTTCGGCAGGATGAAGCTGGCTGCCACGCCCGCTGCAACGCCGCTGTTCGTATAGCGAACCAGACGGTGTGCATCAGTAGCCACCATCGTCACTTTATCCTCAGCGATGTCGAAGAAGATACCGTTCATCACAGGACGCAGGTCATCGTCTGCGGTGCAGAAGATGGTCTTCTCGATGGCACTCTGCAGGATACCGGCCGGAAGCGTAAGCGTCTTTGCCTCTGCCTCAGCGCCTGGCATCTCCGGATACTCGTTGCCATTCACGCCTACGAAAGAGTACGTACCGTTCTGGCTTACCATATTCACAGCGAAATTGTTCTCGTCGATGGTGAATGCCAGCGGTTGCTCGCTGAACTCCTTGAGCGTCTCCAGCAGCAACTTGGCTGCGGATGCTACTTTGCCGGAACCTTCCACACCATCCACCTCCACTGCGGTGCGGATGGTTGTCTCGCCGTCCGAAGCCGTCAGTCTCAGCTCGTTTCCTACTAAATCAAACAGCACATCATCCAGGATGGGCAACGCATTCTTGTTGGCAATCACGCGGCTTACGGCCTGCAATTGTGAAAAGAGTTTTGAACTCGATACATTGAATTTCATATTCGTATAGTTTTTTAGTTATTTGTCTTCGTTTTTTTCGCGTCTTCTTCCTACGTCTCACGCGTACACATGAATGCATACAACACATTCAGCCCGCAAAATTACAACTTTTTTTTCATATACGCAAGTTTTTTCTCTAAATATTTCGTTATTTACGAAAAAAAGTGCCCGAAAGGACACTATTTCTTCTTTCTTGCGCAACAATTCGGTCGAAAAGTCGTCTTATCGCTCTGCGCGCATCGGGTTTGTGAGAAAATCCTGATATGCCATTCGGATACCGTCTTCCAACTCGGTCTTGTAGGTCCAGCCAAGCGCTTGGGCTTTGCTTACATCGAGCAGTTTGCGGGGCGTTCCGTCAGGACGCGATGCGTCCCATCGTATCTCGCCTTGGTAGCCTACAACTTTTGCCACAAGTTCCGTCAATTCCCTGATACTCAATTCCTTACCCGTTCCGGCATTCACCGTCTCGTTGCCCGAATAGTTATTCATCAGAAAAACGCAGAGATTCGCAAGATCATCTACATACAGAAACTCTCGCAGCGGCTTTCCGGTACCCCAACATGTGACGTACGGCGCGCCGCTCTCTTTCGCTTCATGAAAACGCCGGATGAGTGCTGGCAGCACATGACTGTGCTCTGGGTGGTAGTTGTCGTTTGGTCCGTAGAGGTTAGTCGGCATGACGGAGATATAATCGGTGCCGTACTGGCGGTTAAGAAACTCGCAGTATTTGAGTCCGCTAATCTTCGCCAGCGCGTACGCCTCATTCGTCTTCTCCAACTCGCCTGTCAGCAAGCAATTCTCTTTCATCGGCTGCGGAGCGAGACGCGGATAGATGCAACTTGAACCAAGGAACTCCAGTTTCTTACAGCCGTTTTTCCAGGCTGCGTGAATGACGTTCATCTCAAGAATCATGTTGTCGTACATGAAGTCCGCAAGGGCGTTCTGGTTCGCCACAATTCCACCTACTTTAGCAGCAGCAAGGAACACATATTCGGGCTTCTCAGCGGCAAAAAACGCCTCTACAGCCTCTTGGCGACACAAGTCCAGTTCCTTGTGCGTACGGGTGATGATATTCGTATATCCCTGCCGCTGCAGCTCCCGCACGATGGCGCTTCCCACCATACCTCTGTGTCCCGCTACATATATCTTTGAATTTAAGTTCATCTTTCCATCATTGAGCGACTTTGCCGCGCTCATTCCATCATTATTTAACAATGCCTTTCTCCAGATATTCAGCCAGGTTCACATGCTGGCTCCTTACTTTCAGCATATCATGCTTCACCATCAGTTCGACCAGTTGCTCAAAACTTGTGCTTTGAGGATTCCACCCTAACTCACGCTTTGCTTTGCTCGGATCACCCAGCAGGTTCACAACATCCGTCGGCCGATAGAAGTCCGGACTCACAGCTACCACTACCTTTCCGGTCTTCACGTCAATACCTTTCTCGTCAATACCTTTGCCTTCCCAGCGAAGCTCGATACCCACATGCCGGAAAGCAAGCGTAGCGAACTCGCGTACGGTGTGTTGAACACCGGTAGCAATAACGAAGTCATCCGGCTTCGGCTGTTGCAGCATAAGCCACATGCACTCCACATAATCTTTGGCGTAACCCCAGTCTCGCAACGAGTCAAGATTACCCAGATACAAACAATCCTGCATACCCTGTGCAATACGTGCTGCAGCAAGGGTTATCTTACGTGTCACAAAGGTCTCGCCGCGGCGCTCCGACTCATGATTGAATAGGATTCCCGAGCAGCAGAACATACCGTACGCCTCGCGGTACTCTTTGATAATCCAATAGCCGTATAACTTCGCCACAGCATAAGGACTGTACGGATGAAATGGCGTCGTCTCATTCTGCGGCACTTCCTCCACTTTACCGTACAACTCACTGGTCGAAGCCTGATAGATACGGCATGTCTGGGTTAGATGGTTTGTACGCACAGCCTCCAGGATACGCAACACACCTACGGCATCCACATCTGCTGTGAACTCCGGCGCGTCGAACGACACCTGCACATGACTCTGCGCAGCAAGGTTATAAATCTCATCCGGCTGAACCTGTCCCACCAGTTTGACCAGCGACATCGAGTCGCTCATATCCGCGTAATGCAAGTGAAAATGCGGTGTACCTTCCAAATGTGCGATACGCTCGCGGTAATCTACGGAACTGCGGCGAATGATGCCGTGGACCTCATAATCTTTCGACAGCAGGAACTCCGCCAGATACGATCCGTCCTGTCCCGTCACGCCGGTAATCAATGCTCTTTTTGCCATATAAATCCGAATTAGCGTGCAAATTTACTACAAAAAATTGGAATTACCAAATAAATTGGTATAAAAATCAAATTATGCTCGCATAAATGAGAGTTTTTACCGGTTTATTTGGAGTTCGCAAAACTTTGCGAACGTAAATTCGGAGGGAACCCACCCCGTAGGGGAAGGGGCGTGCCGAATTTACAACAAATTTTAGTTACTACATATTTTACAAGGCGGAGTCCGAAGTTACAACAAATTTTATGTTTTTCTCATTTTTATTTGCATATATCCGAAAAAAGCCGTACCTTTGCAGCGTCTTTTATGCTTATAAAGACGAATTATTGACGAATTATTGACGAATTATTAACGAATTATTAACGAACTATTTCTGTAATCACACTATAACCACAGTATTATGGCACATGTAGAACCATCACTCGCTTTTGACCACTTTAGTGGCAAATTATCTTCTAAGGAACGCATCGTTATGCGCACTCGCTACGGACGCACACATGCGTACGCTTACAATCATCCGTACAAAGGCCCTATCTCGGAGAACCGGAAGCCTATCATAAGTGCTTTCACACAAGCATCAAAGCAATGCAAACTTGAGATGGCCGACCCGCAGCGCCTCGCCTATTGGCAGACGCAATATGCGCAGTACACGAAAATGGCAAAACGCCATCCGGCAAAAGCCAACGAACGTTTCATCGGCACCAAGACGGACAAGTACTATGTCTCTCTCCGAGGCTTCATCATCGCCTCCCTCTCCGTCCAACTGAGAACAGCGTAATACCCTGCCTCCTTCGACGCTCAGCGCATATTTTTTCCATTTTTATTTGCATATTTCCCCAAAAGTTGTACCTTTGCTGACAATATGAAAACTACTAAGGATAGAATTCTCATTTCCACAATCATCCCCTCATATAATCGTGCAGAGACAGTTGGGGATACCATTAATAGCATCCTTGCCCAGCAAGTGGACGCTGATATTGAAATTATCATTGGGGATGATTGTTCTACAGATAATGTCCGCGATATATTACTTGCTTTCGAAGAAAAATATCCAAACATTATACATCTCATTTTCCATGAAAACAATATCGGTTTAGGCGCGAATTGGGCGACATGCGTAAAAGCGTGTCAAGGGAAATACATATGCAATTGCGATAATGATGATTATTGGCACAAGCCTAACAAGTTACAATTGCAGTTAGATTTTATGGAATCCCACCCACAAAGTAATATCTGTGTTACTAATCATCGCACTCACAATAGGAAGACGGGCGAGATAAAAGAATGTCTGGCTATGATTAACCACGCAGATATTCAGCGGGACATGTGGGATAATGGACATTTCTGCAATGCCACTATAATGTATAGAACTGATTTCTTGAAAGCACATCTCGACTTGAACGAATTTATCAATCGACACCTATCATTGCAGGACTGGCCCACGTGGGTCATTCTAACAGCATACACAGATATAGATGTCATTCCTGTATCCACTGCCACTTGTGGAGTAGAAACAACATCCATTACCCGCCCAGCATCCGTAGAGCAACTTGCAAGACGCTATGAAAAAGACAAAGAGGTGTGCAGATATTTAGGAGAATTATTCCCTAAGAAGTTTCCTTTTACAGATAGTGATTGGAATAGGTTCGTTGCAGGTAGACTGATAGCAGAAGCGTATGAGACAAATGATTTTCAGAGTGCAAAATATTATAGCCAGCAACACCCGACTGGGATATCTAAACTAAAAGCATCTTGTGCACACTACAAATGGACGTTCAATCTATTCATTAAATTACATCTACTGCATAGGGCACTGACAAGTAGATTCTCATAGCAAGCACCTTACAAAAAAAACTACACGATATATTTTAACACTTTGTCTATGCCACGCACCAAGATATTGTCGTGGTATTTTTGTGTCCATCTCAAATAGGCATGAACTAGTTTCATACACCATGAGCGAGGGTCTTCCACGCCTAGATAGGTGAGCATCGGTTCTTCCCAGATATCTATCTTTGCATAATGTTTCGGACCATTTTTTTGAATTAGTTTCTTGCATTCATCAAGCAGAATAGGCATTGTTTCTGTATCCACTAATTCGAATATATCAACATCTTTCCATAGCCATTGTGGCAGCAATTCCCCATCACCATTCTCTTCTTCCGTTTGCATTGTAGTGTGATAATATCTACTCAATTGGACGATTGAACGATGATTTTTGTCATAATCAATCATTCCGTAATAATGATTCTTGATATAGGTCCATTTGACGTTATAGGAGCCAAAATGCAATATCGGAAAATCATTAATGTGGCGTTCTAATCCTCCATAATGATATGGAAGGCAATGTGTGTGCATATCACGATTTTGATTATCAAATGGTGTAAAATCATCATCATGAAATATTCGGTACATATTTGCATCATGGGTCGCAATATAATGATTGTTGAAAGGCAGAATGTTCGCCCACTCCATAACAAACATATCTGTAGGTTTGGAAGATAAAATCATTTGTGCATCTTTCGTTTCCAACCAATTAGCCGGCAATATCTCATCTATCGCTAAATATATAAGAATTTTATCTCCCTCTATCTGGCGTGCTCTATTTAAAGCCATGACACACCTACGAGTCTCACTATACGACATATCCTGATCATCTATCAGAATAACCTTATCATATGTTGCACATATTTCACGAGTTTCATCAGTGGACATCTGGTCCACGATAATTATATAATCCGCCCATCGAGAATTTGCCTCGCAAAAAGCACGCGTTACCCAGCCATAGTTTCTGGTAGCAGAAAGACATATTAACAAGGGTCTATTCATATGACATTCCTTCTATTGTTCTGTTGCAAAATAATTCGCCTTTATTATTTGTTCAGAGATATCGTATGCCTTTTCTTCGTCCATGGATCTGATATCCGTTGAATCCAGTAAATTTTTACCGACCCCTCGCCAATAATGCCTTCCATATCCCATCACATTAAGCAATGTAGGATAAATATCCATCTGGTAACATGTATCCGCATAGACTATTGAGTGCGTAAAGGTCGGTGAAACAATGAGGACTGGTACAAAGTTATTCTCAATTGAATATGAGATTCCTTTTTGCCGACAAAGTGTTGCATATTGTTTTCGCTTGTCATCAGGGAATACGGTATGGTCACCTGTTATCAAAACTGTAGTGCTTTTTGCCTCTGTAGAATCTGCAAATATTCTATCCAACAATAGTCCTATTCCTATGTCTGTCAAATGCAAGCATCCTAAATAATCATGTATAACAGACGGCAGTTCGTCTGGAATAGGGATATTAACCGATACACCATGACTAAAAGGAGCATGAGATGTCATTGTGATTATTTGAACCATATCGTATCCTTCATCCAGTAGTTCAACTGCCTTGGAAAATAGAATCGCATCTTCCATAGATGTGACAATAGTTGTGTCATACCCGTATGCAGGACTCATATACACTTGATTCCAAACATCAATTGCATGCGGTAGCAATACCGCCGAGTGTCCTTTGGGATAAGATGGGAAAATGTTCAAGGGGTATCGAAAACAGACAGCATCTTCCTTTATTGGCAAAAGTCCTGTATTGACAATCAATTGCCCATCTGCTGATCCCCCAGCCCGCGTCTGAGATTTACAATAAGGGGCATAAAAAGAACTACTTTGCAGAAGATGATACACATTGGGCATTACCTCGGGCTGTATTGCCCATGATTCTAGGGACTCCACTAGTATGATTATTTGTTTGCCCCCATTCCATTGACATGTATCTTTATTGAGTAGAGGCTGAATATACTGCATATCTTGCTCAGTTATCACATACTTGTGTTTCTGGTCATTATAGAGAGAATGGGCATCCGTCAAAATAAATCCAATATAGTGCAGTATAGAGAAATCGTATTCAAGCGATACACCCATTCCCACAGATCGAGCATATCTGGAAAAAGGAAGGAAATATGCTTTGGCGGCCGGTAGTTTATATATCTTTGAATCCATATCAACACCACATCGCGTTACGTACATATAATTAGATAATATAATTACTATGCCGCACATAAGATAACTGCATGCTGCAGTAATTAATCCACTTTTCCGGTGGCGTCTCGGAGGATTAGGAATAAAATATACCAGCAATGCCAACGCCACTGAGAGCAAGAAATACAAAATATCTTTACTATCTATGAATAATCTAACTGCGCCCCAAAATCCATCCATATTTCTCGCCATGGACAAAGCAAAAACATCCAAAAAAGCACCATACGAGCGGAAATACACACAATTGGCGAGAAACCATACATTAAGGATTAATGAATACAGAACAATGCTCCACTTGTACTTTAAGAAAAAAATAAGAGAAGCAAATAACGCAGATATAAAGATTTTAGGTAAATAAAAACTCCAAAAAGATAAGGGGGTATTCCATAAAGAAGAAAACAATATAGAATGGAAACAACTATAATGCAGCCACACATTCTCTATGAATAACATTACAACAAATATCAAATAGAGAAACCATTCTATATGTTTTAATCCCCTCACGTCAGTCATTGAATTTATTGATTTGTGTCACCACATACTTCACCTGCTCGTGCGTCATGCAGGGCGAGATGGGAAGCGATAGTTCGGAAGTAGCAAGAGATTCCGTTATCGGCAGACGCAACTGCGGGTTATTCCACGGCGCATGCGCATAGCACTCCTGCTGATGAGGCGGTATAGGATAGTGGATAACCGTCCCTACTCCATTCGCTGCCAAGTATGCCTGCAGCGCATCGCGTTTCCCATCCTTAACCAGCACCGGGAAAAGATGATAGACATTGCTCGTATCCGGCAGGCGCGCAGGCAACTCTATCAACGGGTTAGCGATATGGTCATAATAGTATGCCGCCACCTCCTGACGACGCTTGATATCCTCATCAAGATATTTGAGTTTGACATCCAGTATAGCTGCTTGCAACTCATCCAGACGGCTGTTACGACCAGCATAGCGGAACACATATTTCTGCTGCGAGCCATAGTTAGCCAAGGCACGGATAGCAGTTGCCAGTTCGGCATCGTTGGTGGTCACAGCTCCGGCATCGCCCAGTGCGCCGAGGTTCTTGCCCGGATAGAAGGAGTGTCCGGCCGCGTCACCAATAGAGCCGGTACGTTTGCCTTTCCACATACATCCATGGGCTTGGGCGTTATCCTCAATTAGTTTGAGGTTGTACCGATTGCATAAGTCCGCTATCTTCTCTGTCATGGCACAACGGCCATAGAGATGCACGATACAGATAGCCTTTGTTCGCGGTGTGATTGCAGCCTCGATGTGCAAGTCATCCATCTCCAGTGTCTCACGGCGCGGCTCGACTAACACCGGTGTGAGTCCGTTCTCCGTAATCGCCAGAATGGTGGCGATGAAGGTATTCGCCGGCACAATCACTTCATCTCCCGGTTGCATGACACCTAACTCGATATAGGCCCGGAAAATCCAAATGAGTGCATCCAAACCATTGGCACAGCCGATACAATGCTCAGTGCCGATATAGTTGGCATAATGACATTCAAAAGTTTCATTCTCTTTGCCTTGCAGATACCATCCGCTATCTATCACGCGGCGCGCCGCCTCGTGAATCTCTGCGGCGTGCATCGCCGTGACATCATGCAATGATAAAAATCCAATCATGGCATTCTCGCCGATAGTGACGCCGCAGAGGATGGTACTGCCGGCACCGATGCTGGCCCCCCGCTTGACGACAGTGGGCGTGAGTTGCCATGCCGCGTTTTTGGCATGCGGATAGCGGTCATTGGTGAAGGACACGTTAGAGCCGACGAATACATCGTCTTCCAGCGTGACGCCATCCCATATCTGCACACCATTCTTGATGGTGACATTATTACCGATAACCGCCTTGTTTTCGATGAAGCAATGGCTGCAGATATTGCAGTTCTCTCCTATCTTTGCGTTCGGTAATACGACGCAGAACTGCCAGATGTTTGTTGATTCAGGCACTCTAGCCTGACAATCGCTCAATGGATGTTGTTTACAAACTCATTATAATCACGGATATAGTCGTCAGGATTGTAGGGCTCAGAAGCAAGGCAGAGAAGGACTGTGCCACCGGAAAAGTTCTCCAAGTCACGCCACAAGCCTGCGGGGATGTACAGCCCTTTCCATGGTCTGTCCAGATGGAAAGTCTGTTTGTTCGTTCCGTCATCCACAATCACATCGACCGAGCCACTGGTGGCAATCAGCAACTGCTGCAGCTGCTTATGTGCATGGGCACCACGCGCCACCTCCGGCACCATATACAGATAGTAGATACGCTTGATATCAAATGGAATGTCCGTTTGGCCTTCCACAACGGACAAATAGCCACGGTTATCCGAATACTTGCGGATATCCATCAGATGGCAATCATGTATGGTTGAATGTTTCATATTGTTTATAACGATATTCTTTTATATAATGCGCTGCAATGAAATGCAGCCATGTACGGGTATATATCCTTGCTTTGCGCAGTTTGTCGCTTTGCTCGATGAGCGGTGAATGGTGCGCGATGAGTGCTTTTGCACTCTTGTAATCGAGATGATGCAGGTACAGCAGGAACTCTTTGTAGAACATATATTCCTGCAACTGTGCCTCTGCGACACATGCATCTGCGGGGAACAGTTCATTGAGGTATCTGCGGATATCCGCCAAGCCGCGATGGTAGGACAGATAGTTCGGATGAGCAGGTGTAACAAAAGTAGCCGATTCCTTGTACACCCGATAGACAACGCATAAGTCTGGTATATGCCCCCATCTCGCATACTGCGCAAGGACAGCTTGCATCGGATAGTCCTCTACTGGGAATCCGCGGCGCACAAACTCATCGAAATCGACATGCTGCAACAGGTCGCGGCGGATGAGCAACGACAGCGGCACAGCATAAACCCCTCCTGCATAAGAAGGGGAGAAATAGAAGGACTTGATATCGCCGTCCTCAATAGGCCGCAGCGGCGCAATGCCTGGCACCATCTCATTGCGCTGCACATAATACCGATAACCCGATGTGGAGACCACACCTATCTCCGGATGCGCCGAGAAATAGTCCAGTTGTTTCTGCAGTTTCTTTGGGTCGCACCAGTAATCATCTCCAGCACAAATAGCTACAAAATCACCCGTGCATGCCGCCATTGTTCGCGCGAAGTTGGCCACTATACCCAAGTTATGTGAATTCGACAGTAACTTGATTGTAGTATAACGCGCTTCGTATTCCTCGCAGATAGCATGCGTATCATCGGTGCTACAGTCTTCGCCTATCACCACCTCGCGGGAAAAATCCCCTTGCTGTGCAACAATACTATCCAACGTCTGCCGGATGGTGGCTTGCTGATTATAGGTGATAACAACTACAGATATGTTGGGTTGTTTGCTCATCTTCCTTCACAATCTTTATAGCGCAGGCGCTTCCCTTGCGTGAAACGAGCGACGAAAGTTTCCGACACATTGACACGCGGCAGGAAATATTTGCCGGTGAACCATACAGCTCGAAACGTTCCTTCAATGGCGCTGAATGCCATAGAGAAACCTATCTTGCGTATCTGACGGCGGTTGGCATTGGATACTTCAACGATACGCCCATAAGGGAAGGCAAAAATTTCCACCGCCTTATCGAAAGTGCTCTCAAGCCATTGTTTCTCTTCCTTACATTGCCGTGTCATCTCCTCTGCCGATAGGATGCGGAAGCGTGTATGCTCCAGTCCATGGCAACCGAGCGTGCAAAGCGGGTTCTGCGCCAATGCCTTCAGGTGCGGCATCGTGATAAAAGAGGGTTGGTCCACCAGCGCCTTCGTCACAAACAGCGTGAACGGGATATTAAGGCGCTGCAGGACGGGGTATGCCTCCGTATAGACCGTATCGTATATATCATCAAAGCTCAGATAGAAATGTTTGGGTTGCCACTGCCGCGTCTCTATCATCTGTACCAATTCATCATAGGCCATTGCATGCCATCCCTCGTCAATGAGATACTGCATCAGCCGCTCAAAAGATGCCGCAGTCATCTCAAAGGCGCTCTTACACTCCGCTTGTGTCGGTTTGAAGCCATGCACCATCAGCACCATCGGCGACTGCATGCCATATAGACGCCAGAGCAAGCGCATCCAGCATTTATAGAGTCTGTTATGTTCGCGAATCAACCGCAGTGTCGGGTTAAGCATAGACTAAAAAATCGTATTGTTCCTTGTTTTTGTTTGAGAGCAAAGTAACGCTTCAAGTCCTTTGGAGATAAGATATACTCCATCCATTTTTTACACAGCACAGCAAATTGCACCAATACATACCACCACATCGCACCATTCATATGAAACTGCTGCTCGCGATATTGCGCATAAGCATCCGCGATGCCATTATTGTAGCAATGCAAGGCTATGCCCTTTTTCGTACCATGCGTGGCTACCAATTGCATGTGCTCCATTCGGGCATAAGGTGTCCAGCCAATCAGAGCTTGCTCTGCATGCAGTTTTCGAACGAGCCCGAGATCTCCGTCACCTACGAGATACGACCCTATCAAATCGGGATTGAAACCGCCTATTTGCTCAAACACATCTTTGCGAACAGACATTAGACCGCCGTTCAAATAATAAGCCGTGCTGTAGCTTATCGTATCGCCATAGTTCAGTTCTCCCAAGAGATATTTATAGGGACTTATCCATTCTGGTTCTACTCCATCCCAAAGAATATCAATCTTGCATGCCACTGCCACACATTCCGCCTTTTGCCGATATACCGACAAGATGGCTTGCAGACATTCGGGATTAAAGAGACCGTCATTATCGGCAAAGACCAGATACTCGCCTCTGGCTTGCCTTGCTCCGGCATGACGAGCCGCCGTAGCACCCGGTTTCGGCTCGTAGATATAGTGGACATTCGGCTTATCTGCTATCAGCTGCTCCACCATCGAGCACGTCTCATCCGTAGAGCCATTGTCCACCACTATCACCTCATACTCCTCTGTTGGAAGAGTCTGCTCGAACCATGTAGGCAACGATTTGCGCAACATGTCGCATCCATTATATGTAGGTATGATAACAGAAATCATTAGTTTTGCCAACCTCAACTATACTATTGGAATTTTATATACTTTTGCCAAAATTCCGGTTCATATCGTGTAAAACCATGAGTACCCATGGGTAATTTATGCAGTAATGAATATAAATAACTTGGGGAAAGTTCAAATGAAAACTCAGCAGCTTCTATAGGAGATGGTATATAGAGTTCTAACTTGGTTCCCCGCAATTTCAAACAATAAAATATATCCTCAGCATCCTCGTTCTTTGCCACCCAATCAAGGAACCTCTCACGCTTCTCGAAATGACGCCAAATCGAGTGAACATATGGATTCTTCTCAAACAATCTTATAAATGTATTTACTTTTCGCAAAGACAAACCGCCATTACCAACAGCCCATAATTTGGCTCCATCCTCGTGTGATAAATGATGTTCGAACCAAGGAGCACCAATATAATCATATTTTTGAGAGCACCACCAATCTAACTTATCTTCAAAGACAAATGCATCAAGTTGATATATTAAGATATAATCAAACTTACTAAACCCTGCATAAAATTTCTCACTTAGCATTAACTTATTATAACCTCGCAACGATGTAAAGAAATCCTTGTCAAAACATATTATTTCAAAATTTATATTCTTTTCGTCCAAATAAGGCTTGTACCAACTTAAATCAAATCCTTCATATGTAACAAAATAAAATGCACGTTTATGAAGAATAGTAATTGCCTGCAGAAATGACAATTGTTCCATTGTATCCGGTATCGGTTTATACACCGGCATTACGATAGCCACATTTGATGTCTGTCCTATTTGCATTAATAAATTGGGCGTTTTTTTAAATAAAAATGATAATACCAACTTAATAACATCCGCACATTCAGTCTGCCTTCTTTTTGATATTTCCATTGTTCACAACGTGAAGGTTGCTTCCCTGCTACAATATCATGAACGTCCGCACATAATCGAACCTTAAAATCTTCATACCAACTTTTTACGTCCTCCTGCTTTTTCCGTAATGCAGCTTTATCAGACCACAAGTTCTCCACGATTCTCCGCGCCTCCTCCCAGTTACGACAAACAATAAATGGGTGATTACCATATATGTATTTGTAATAATCTTCATGCATATACTTAACCATAACAGGAATACATCCCCATTCTAACACTTCCATCACCCGTATGGTATCTGCATGAATTGACCCGAAAGGAACAGGTGCAAATGCGGTTTCTAAATATATCTGCTGTACCTCTCTGTTTGTCAGTTTCATTGAATTCCATTGTGGGGACACACTACAGAAACCCGGAGTGAGTGACTGAAAAGTTTCATACATCGGTTTTCTATATCCTTTAATCTGTCCAATGAAAGACCACATATATTTGTCATGATTACCTATTTCATGGTATTTATTTGCAAGTCCTGTCTTCCACCCTAAAGGTATAGCATAGCATCGAGGGTGCCAAACAAAGGGATGATAATATGAGCGTAGCACCACATTACTCTTCTTAAGGAAGTTATAATTATACTTGAGATTTTCATTAGATAAATGAACCAACACATCATCCGGAAGAATACTATCAGGATGTATCCCTCTGCGATTTGACGAAAACACAAGGACTCGTTGGTTTGCATCTATAGTCGATACATCCTTGAGCAAGAAATTATATATATAGTCTCGCTCAAATTCTGTCTGAAGTCCCGGATTTGTCAATGTAATTATCTTCATTTTGTTCTTATGCACTTTATGGGCTATTATCCAAATACTACAAATTTAATGTATGCCTTTCGTTTTTTATGCCCCAAATGAAATAGGACATCTACATTATGCAATAATTTCCTTCTGCATATAGATAAAAACGAATCATGCTGTTCCTTTGTCATTCTTTCTGCATATTTTCCGTACAACTGAAAGCACCAAGTTCCTACTTGCTGTATTGCTTTACATACATCAGGTGCTTCGGCTCGTAACTCGTCTGCTATACGGAATAGCTCTCGCGGAACAACAAAACAACTCTCGTAAGCATTTATGGCAGAAGGGGATTGAAGCATTTGTTCTCCGATAGACTGCGAATTGCAGCGATAAAAATAATATGGCTTGTCACTGACTTGAAGCTTCTGCGCATGAACTAGTGCATTGTAGGTATATGGCACATCTTCCGACATATTTACGGGAAGTGAATAAATGCCTTTTTTATCCAAGAACTCTTTACGGAAGATTTGCCGCCACACAGGCGAGATAGCATAAAGATGGCTGATGCCATACTGACGCATGAACTCAATCCCAGACATTCTCAATGTTGCAGGAATTACGTCTCTTTCGTCCGGCTTTACAACGGCATCATTCACCACGTTCTGATGGCCAAAGACCAACACATCCAATGTCCCTTTTTCGCAAATGTCTAATACCTCACTCAAGCAGTTAGGAGCAATCATATCGTCTGAATCGACATTCCAGATATATGTTCCTCGCGCTACACTTCTACCGGTATTTCGGGCTGCACCCAATTTCTTGTTAACATCATGCTCCACCAGCACTAAATTGGAGTGCTTTTTCTGATATTCCAGTACAATCTCGCGAGATTTATCCGGAGAAGCATCATTCACACAAATGACTTCATACTCCGTCTCCGGAATGTCTTGTTTATACACACTATCCAAACATTGGGCAATATATTGCTCAACATTATAAAATGGTATGATGATGGATAGGCGTATCATTTCAATACATTCATCTGGACATGTAAATTTTCTATGGTATAAATCTTACTCATCTGCAACGATGCTTTTTTCATATCTGCCAATAAAGTCGGATTAGTCCATAAGGATTCAATGGCATCCACATAATCTTTAATATCATGACAGAAAATCGCATTCTTGTCGGAACAATAATCTCGAATTGAGCCGATATCACTAACCACAACAGCCAAAGCCATAGCCATAGTAATCGTAATCACATTACTGCCCACCGTATCTTCCATCACATTCAACGACACGTCTGACTTCCGCAGTAAAGAACGCAACTGGTATTCAGGAATATAGCCATATGTTTCTACATTGTCATACTTATTTAGAAAGGACACATCCGCATATCCGGCGCAGACAACAAACCTGATATGGGGCAGTAATGAAATAATTTGCTCAATTGTCTTATAGTCTCTCTGCATATTTCCCCACATGACAACCGTGAAAGGATGCTCATTTTTTATTGGATAGAAATATTCAGAATCTACAGGATGGAACAGAGTATGAACTGGCACTTGTCCTTTTGTCTTATTAACAATGAAATTTGTCAGACTGCTGCCCAATGTTAAATACGCATCTACCAACTTACCCCATTTGATATAATCAGAATCTCGGAATACCGACTCTAAACCAGATGGCGTTATATGAACTAAACCATATATTCTGACATTAGGATTTGTATTCCTTACAGCTTGTGCTACATGATCTTGGCGCATATCAGGATGCAAGTACTCCATCAGATATACTTTATCTTCATCTTGTAACTTTCTTAACATTTCACCAAGCAAGACTTTATATTTCCATTGGTGATAATGTCTATCAATGTAATTAATTATCTTGTTTAGCGTTCTCCATCCTGCATACTTGCGCTTTGAGGAAGCATACTCATTGATAACCTTATATTGGTCAGAGTATTGTCTGCTTAAAAGATAACATATATGCTGAAAACCAGCATGGTTTCCACGCAAATTATTCCATGTATAGCATACAAGATAATTCATATTATTCAAATATAGGACGATAGCTATTCTTGTACGTAAAATTATTTCTACGTGTCCCTATTACTTTTGCAGACTCCACAGCTGCGAATAAAGTTCCCATTCCCAATGTAACACTTGGTATAATCATAGATCGCAAAGCAACCCAGCAATTATCTTCTATTATTGTATCACCTCTTTGGTTGAGTGATTGTCGTCATGGGGTTTATGCTCATTATGTTAAACTTCATTTAACCCTTTTATCAGTGCTTTAAAGTTGCTCCAGTTCGGATGTAAAAGGAGTCTTCCTAAACGATACGATTTTGAATTACGGATTTGTAATTCTTTTTTGTATAACATTTCATTTATGTCTTGCTTTACAATGCTGTCTATGTAAAATTTGTTCTTCTTCCTCACTTGTTCTTCTGTGTATAAAACAAAAAATGCTCTTAAATCTTCGATGAGTTCATCTTCTTTCCTTCCACGTCGCAAAAAAGCATCGCGTCTGGCGACTAGATTCCAATACCACAAAGGGACTTTATTGTCTACGCCACAGCTAATTGCATTGGGATGACCTGTAACAACATACTTGTAAGTAAATTCATCTAGCACATAAAATTTTCCCACCTCTTCCATTTTGAAATATAGATCTTGATCTACTCCTCCTTTTAGATGTGGATTGATACCTTGTGTCTTTTTATAATAGATATTCTTATATGCTGCAAAATTTAAGGCTCCATGTAATCGATGGTCTAAATACGTTTCTCCTTTTTTGAATTTCGGAGTATGCCCATATCTCAAAATATTGAAATTATTATCACAGAATAATGGTTTAGAATATATAATTGCCACCTCGGGATTAGCAACATGAATATGTGCTTCTAACTCTAGTGCATCTTTCGTTAATGCATCATCTGGGTCTAAGAAGCCACATATCTCCCCTTGAGCCAACTCTGCACAACGGCGTTTGGTATAGCCGCAGCCCATATTGCGTTCGTTATTGTAGATATGGATGCGCTCGTCCTTCTCCAAGTCCTTGTACAATTCTTGCGAATTATCGGTCGAGGCATCATCCACCAGCACAATCTCCCAATGGGTATAGGTCTGCTGTCTAACGGATTCGATTGCATCCATCAGGTACTTGCCATTATTATAGTTGGCTATCAAAACTGAGAAAAGAGGTTGCTGCTTCATGTTAAAACCAATAGAAGGTTGTTAAGAATTCTATATCGGGAGAACAGGTAACAATGTATTGTTTATATTATGCGCCACCATAATTACAGATAGTACCATGTCGTTGTATTGCTTCATATATTAATCAACAATCTGCATACTCAATGACTGCGTATTTAAATAATAACCATATTCCGGACACCAGGCGGCATAAGAAACCATTGGATTACGAGTCATTAGATTCACATTGAGTTGAAACACATTATCCAATCCATCATAGTTCTCCACCATATTGGCATAATCTTTGATTCCTATATCGAATTGGACAGAGTACTTCCCTTTAACCAAATAATGATTACTTAAACACAAATGAACTTTGAAAGTTTCTTGCGCGTCTGGTGCTTGCATAAGTGGTGTGATATAAGTTGCAAAACGCTTCTCCTGAGAATCTCGGAGAATGACAGCGCACTGGAAGTCCTTCACATTTATGTTATTGCGTTTGATGGTTATTTCAAACTCAAGAGGTTCATCTGATGCTATGCTATCTGGATTGTTTAATAGTTCAAACTCTACAAATTCCATTTTTCGGCGGAACAAGTCTTTCTCTATATGACAATAGTTTTTGCCATCCACTATGACATGTTTTCCGCTATATTTTCTATTACTCAATAGATAAGTGTCCACCGCTTCATTCGCCGTCCCAATAAATTCAATTTCTCCATTCTTCAAAACAATACCTGACTTACACAAGTTTCGCACGGAATCCATATTATGACTGACAAACAGCACTGTTCTTCCTTGGCCTTGGGAGACGTCTTTCATCTTGCCGATGGCTTTCTTCTGGAACTCAGCATCGCCGACGGCGAGGACTTCATCCACCACCAAGATTTCGGGTTCGAGGAACGCTGCTACGGCAAAACCCAAACGAACCGTCATGCCGCTCGAATAGCGTTTGACAGGTGTGTCTATATATCGCTCACAGCCGCTAAAATCGATTATCTCGTCCAGTTTGGATTGTATCTCTTGTCGCGTCATACCGAGGATGGCGCCATTCATGAAGATATTCTCGCGTCCTGTCATCTCGCCATGAAAACCCGTTCCTACCTCCAGCAGCGAACCTATACGTCCATGCGCACGGATAGTGCCCGTCGTAGGACCTGTAACACGGCTGAGCAGCTTGAGCAGCGTTGATTTGCCGGCGCCGTTCTTGCCGATGATACCCACCACATCGCCCTGCTCCACTTTGAAGTTGATATCCCGCAATGCCCATACATAATCGGACGTACCCTTGGTGGCGCGGTCGTTGGTCTCGCCGATCTTGAGATATGGGTCATCCTGTCGCAGGATTTTGGTTATCCAGAAACGGCGGAGATCATGCGCGAGGGTTTGCGTTGACACCAATCCTAAGCGGTATTGCTTGCTAATATTTTCGAACTCGATGGCTGTCATCTTTTCTACGGAAAAGTGTATAACTGCTATGCAGTGTTTGAGCGGCTTTGCCGCGTGTATAGCTCAATTTATTTCGCGTTAT
This sequence comes from uncultured Bacteroidales bacterium, assembly GCA_900317345.1. Lineage (GTDB taxonomy): Bacteria > Bacteroidota > Bacteroidia > Bacteroidales > Paludibacteraceae > Colicola. The sequence goes on from ONGK01000008.1 coordinate 75,454, forward strand.
TTTTTATATATGATTGACGTAATGCGTGCAGTTCAAAAGAAATACGCCTTATTGGCCCACATAAAGTATCATATTGCAACTGGTTAATATATCCCATATCCAGTGCTATTTGTAGTTGTGCCACTACTTCCATTAATGAGCCATAAGAAATTTCTATGAAATGTGCTTTATCTTTATTTGATCTACGAGATGTTCCTTCAGCAATATTAGATACAACAGAAACCACAGCACGGTGGATTTGGTCCGTTAAAGCATAACGCTCCTCCGAAGGGAAGTATTGTGTAATAGCATACACGTCTTTTACTAACCTACGTGCATCCATATATACTTCTAATTTTTCAAACCCAAATGTATTCATAATATAAATGTTCTTAACTATTAACGCCGCTTGCGGCTCTAACGTGCCTTTGGCACTATAAACTTATTTAGTTAACCTAAATATTATCTATGAAATATTTTTGCTTTCTGTTAAACATAGCTATGCCGAGGAGGAGCAGGAGGAGCATAAAACCAATGCTGTAAGCCAATGCGGACCAGGAGAACTCACTGGCTCCGAAAGCGCCGTATTTGAAGGTCTCGATGAGTGCCGTCATGGGATTGAGTTGCATGATGGTATGCAGCGTCGGGTTGGTAACATAACTCAGCGGATAGACTATCGGCGTGGCGTACATCCATAGGGAGACAAACACTCCAAAGAAATTGGTCAGGTCGCGGTACTTGGTTGTCAGCGACGATATGATAAGCCCCAAGCCCATGGCGATGCCCTGTATAGTCAGCAGCACTACGGGGAAAAGGAGCAAATACCATGTAGGGCGCAGGTGCACACCTTTGAGCACAAAGAGCAGATATACAAGGATGAACATCGCCAGTTGCAGCGAGAAACGAAAGAGGCGCGAGATGACCACCGAGACCGGCGAGACCAGTCTGGGGAAATAGACCTTTCCGTACAAATTCGCATTTTTCTGGAACGTAGCCGACACATCCGTCAGGCACATGGAGAAATACTCCCATAGGCATATACCGCTCAGGTAAAAGACCGGTTGCGGGATGTCGTCCGTCGGTATGCCGGCAATGCGGCCGAAGACGATGATATACATCACCATCGAGAAAAGCGGCGAGATGAAATACCAGCCCATACCGAAAATGGTCTGCTTGAACTGCACGGTGATGTCCCGCTTGACGAAGAGCCAGATGAGGTATTTCTTCTGCCATAACTCACGCAAACCGAGACCTTGCGCCGTTGACTGCGGCGTTATTACGGTTGTCCAATATGTCGGATTGCTCTGCGTCATACGGTGTCCATGAAGCTTTTTTGAACCTTGTTGAATAGCATCAGTCCGATGACCAGCAAGACCAGCGTGCACAAGGCGCTATAGCCCAGCCAGAGCCATGAGAACTGGCCTTGCCCGAGCAGCGAATACTTGATAGCCTCCATAACGGGCGTGACGGGGTTGAGCGACATAGCCAAGTGCAGTTTTGGGTTGGTGACCATACTCAGCGGATAGATAACCGGCGTGACATACACCCAGAGGGAGATGATTTTTGTGAGCATCACCTGCAGATCACGGTACTTGGTGGTCATGGACGAAAAAATCATGCCAAAGCCCATCGCCATCAGCGCCAGAAGCACTATCAACAGAGGAAAAAGCACGACATGCCAGTGTAGCGTCAGTTCGGTGCCCGTAGCCACATAGTAGATATAAAAAACCGCGAAGATAGCCAACTGTATAGCCAACGACAGAAGGTTCGTCGTCACAGCCACCAGCGGCATAATAATTCGCGGGAAATAGACCTTGCCGAAGATATCGGCATTGGTAACAAACGAATTGGAGGTAGCGCTCACACAGCCGGCGAAATAGCCCCACACCGATATACCCAGCAGGTAAAACAAGATTGCCGGCACGCCGTCTGTAGGAATATTGGCGATGCCGCCAAAGACCGTGACATACACCAGTACCGACAGGACCGGTGTGATGATGAACCACAATGGTCCGAGCACCGTTTGCTTATACGCTGTACGGAAATTGCGGTCCACAAAGAGGACAAACATATCGCGGTAACGCCATATCTCTCTCCAATCCAGCGCCAGAAGCCGATCCTTCGGCGTAATGGTAATATCTACGGAGTGAGGGCTCATTTGGCATCGACCTCCGAGCCGGTGAAGCGGTTTTTCTTGCCGTACACCACCCAGCGGTCCAGTGCCATCAGAACAGCCGGCACCACGGTGAGCGTAAGCACGATAGCCATAAAGGCACCTACAGCGATGCAACCCACGATATTGGAAATCATCAGGTCATCAACGAAGAGTGCCATCGCTCCTGGACCGATTACCATAATCAGACCGGACGTCAAGATGGTTCGTATCGAGCCCCTATATGCGGCACAAACGGCGTCCACAGGCAACATGGTTTTGCGCGACTCGCGGTAGTAGTTGGCGAAGAGAATACCATAATCAATCGTAGCTCCCATCAGTATGGCCTGTGCGATGAGGTACGCCAGATAGAGCATCTGACCCGTGACAAGACCTGCCACCACCACGTTCACATAAACCGCCGACATGACGGTTACCACCAGGATAGTAGGCACAATGACCGACCTGAACGTGATAGCCACGATGAGGAAGATAGAGAGAATGGTTAGCAGAGTGACGACATTCATCTCATGGTCAAAACCGCCTCGCATCTCGGAGTACATAACCGACTCGCCCACATAATAGTGCTCATGGCTCATTCGTGCGTCCGCCAGAGCCACCAGCGTATCCACAAAGGCGTATGTCTCCGGGGACTCTGCAGGCAAGGAGGATAGTACAACCAGCAGCGAGTGCTTATCTTTGCGAAGCATACCCAACCCTTCTTTCATCTGCGCCTTGATAGAGGTCGTCTGCGAGCGTAACGTGTCGGGCAGTATATCCGCCAGACGCGGGTCATAAACGAGCGTGTCGCATATATAGGTCAGCAGCGGTTCAAAGCCCATACGGAGTGTATCATTGCTATGAACCGAGCCGTAGTAGTCGTACAGCAGGGACATCTGCCCCGGTGTGACAGGCGCTGACTTCACGTCTGACAGCTTCATCAGCCGTGCCAGCTTGGCAGCCATCTGCTCAGCCGTATAGGTCTTGCCGCCGAACATAAGTTCGGTGAACAGCTCTGCCTGCATATCGGCTCTGCTTGGTCCTTTGTGTTTCTGCGCCGTGGTTTCCTCTTTCTTCATCGGCATGGCGGCACGTGTGGTGTCCGTGCTGTGCAGCGACTGCTGCATCTCGGCTATCTGACGTGCCATGGCCTCAGCATCTATCTCCGATGGCGGCGTCACCTTCTGCGGCTTCGCCGGCTGTTTCGGTTTGGACATCGCCAGCAGTTCGTCATCCGTGAAATCCTCTATTCCGAAAGCATGCAACAGCATGTTGAGGTCCGAAGGAGTGAGCGACGCGTTCTTGTCCGCCAGGTCCATGAGGTATGTTCGCTGGGAGAGGAGCGTACGCTGCTCTTCGGATATCATACCCACCAGTCCGGGACGCTTGAAGAGGTCGTCCACCAGGAGATGTACGTACTGCAGCGGGCTCATCTTCTTCACATGTCCCGGTGCGTAGCCATAGACGAGTTGCGTCTGGATAGGCGTCGAGCCGATAAAAGTGGACATCTCGCGTACCGACATAGGCAGACGTATCGCCGTGGTGTCGGTCAGCTTCTTCATCTCCACAGATGTAGCGGTGGGTTGCAGCGCGTTCAGCCGCTCGATGAAGGGCACGATGGCTATTCTGTCGATATTGACCGTCGGAGCGGAGAGCGTGTCTGTCAGCGTTACCGGCGAGGTGCTGTGGGTAATCGGAGCTATCGTCTCTCTCGGTATCACAGGCAGCGTGTCATCCGGTCCTGTTACGGGCTCAGGAGTCGTAGTCTTCTCAACGGTAGCAGGTTCGTGATGAGCAGGCGCAGGTTCGTCACCCGGCACGTCCAGCATGGACTGCAGGTTGGATATCTGCTGCTTCATGTCGCTATCCAGATAGGAGGAGAACAAGGGGTTGGTAGCTACGTGCGTATGCAGGAACCGCGCCACCTCGGGGAATGAGAGTCTCTGCTCGCCCGGCTCTTTGGAGCGCATATAAAAGAGCAGCTGCACCAGTTCTGGATTGATGGCATCGAGCGCCTCCGAGGGCACGTTGGCTCCTTCGGGCATGTAATCCTTGAAGTCCGTCAGCAATGACCGCACATGAACCGTCATCTCGGCCGGCGTGAGCGGCTTGGACATGAGCGTCGGGTATGAGATAACCGCCTGGATGCCCGGTTGGGCGATGAGGCTGTCAACAAGTCCGAACACCGAGTCCTCATCCTGCGTGTCGTACACCAGAACGAAGGGGTTGGGCGACGGGAATATCTTCTCTATCTTCGACTCCGCCTCGGCAGAGAAGAAGATGGTGGTTCGGGTGCTCAGATACCACGAACCGAAGAACAGCACCACTGCGCCGATGGCCATTACGAGTTTATGGCGCGCCACGAACCGAGCCAGTCCGTCGGTAGGCGGAACGTAAGCTTTCTTCGCCGATTTGTTGATGGTTCGGCGGAAGAGGAGCATAAGAGCCGGCATGGCGGAGAAAGTGCAGATAAGCGAGCACACAACGCCTTTAGCCAGCACAACACCCATATCGGCACCAATCTTAAGGCGCATGAAGCAGAGCATCAGCAGTCCCACAACCGTGGTCAAGGCCGACGAGAGGATGGACGGAGCAGCTTTGCGTATCGCCGTGTTGGCAGCAATACCGGCCGTCTGGCGGTCCGTATGCTCGTCCTGTTCTTGCCTGTAGCGGTTAAGCAGAACGATGCAGTAGTCGAGCGAGAGGACGGCCTGGAGAATAGAACCGATGAAGTTCGTCGTGATGGACACAGAGGGCAGGAAATAATTCGTGCCCATATTGAGCAGAATAGCCAGGCCCGCAGTGATAAGGATTACGATGGGCTCGAACCACGATTGCGCCATGACGAAGAGCACCAGCATAATCATCACCGCCGCAATGATAATCACCGATAGCGGCGGAGTGGCGCCATCCTGACTGGTCTCCACCACGCAGTTTCCACCGAAGCGAGTGCTTATTTGCTTGCCCAGCACTTTCTGGTCCACCGACTTGGGCACATCGAGGTCAAAGACGGTATAGGCGCTATCGGCGCTGTAGCGGTACGAGACGCCTTTCACATCCGGGTAACCCTGCAAAAGGGTACGTATACCCGGCACCTCGTTCGGCCGCATACCTTCGAACATCACATGCACGTCGGTACCGGACATCTGCGCCATCGAGCCGAATTCAGAGGTGAGGATATCCAGACCGCTCTTCATCTGAGAGTCGTCGGGCAGATATTTGGTCATATCCGCATTGACGTTCACATGGAACATCAGAATACCACTCACAACGGCCAGAGCGACCGTTATTGCAAAAAATATGTAATGGAAACTGCGTTTCAAAGGGTTCTAGGGTTTAATAGTTCATGAGTTAAAAGGCACCCATATGGAGCATGTTCACTTCTTTGGGCGTGAGGAAACGCCATTTGCCGCGACCTACGTTCTTCTTGGTCAGGCCGGCAAAAGAGACGCGGTCGAGGTTGACCACTTTATAGCCCACTTTCTCAAAGATACGACGAACGACGCGGTTCTGACCCGAATGAATCTCGAGCCCTATATGGCGTCTGTCGGCTTTGGGGAACTCAAGGGCATCGGGGATGACGCGCTCTTCGTCCAGGATGACTCCGGCGCGAACAATCGCTTCGTCCACTTCGTCCAGCTCGCGGTCAAGCGTAACAGCGTATATCTTCTTCTTGTGGAACTTCGGGTGCGTCAGCTTCGCAGCCAGGTCGCCGTCATTGGTGAGCAGCAGCACACCGGTGGTGTTCCTATCCAGACGTCCTACGGGGTAAATACGCTCCGGGCAGGCGTTACGAACGATATCGATCACCGTGTGGCGTTCCTGCGGGTCATCGGTTGTGGTAACGGTGTTCTTGGGTTTGTTCAGCAGGATATATACCTTCCGCTCACGGCGTACAGGCTGGTTATGGAATCGTATATCGTCCGTAGGCAGCACTTTTGCTCCGAGGCTGTCAACTGTCTCGCCGTTAACGGTGATGACGCCGGCCTGAATAAAGTCATCGGCCTCTCGGCGCGAGCATATACCGGCGTTAGCCAGATATTTATTGAGGCGAACGGGTTTGGTCAGATCCTCGTGCTGCTCACGGTATACTTGCTGCTTATGACCGGAATAGACTCCGGCATTGCGTTTAGGTTTGCCGCCAAACGGACGTTGGGGGCGCTGCGGGCGGTTCTCGCCGTCACGAGTGAAATGCGGACGGGATTCTCCGTCACGGGTGAAGTGCGGACGACTCTCGCCGTCACGGGTGAAGCGAGGACGAGCTACTTGCTCTGCGCTCTCGCGGTGGAAACGTGGCCTGGGCCGACGTGCTCCTTCATTGTTGGAATTGTCGTACATTAATTTTGAATTTTAAATTTTAAATCTTAAATTTCCAAAGTGGCCCTCTCGGGTCACGTGCGTACTCACGTACGCGTATAAAAAATAGTAAGGTTAAAGAGGTCGAAGTCGCGGGAGAGAATAATCTCTAACCTCTAACTTCTAACCTCTAACCTCTAATCTTTAACCCCTATCAAGCCTCTGCCTGCTCGATAGCCAGTTTACCACGATAGTAACCGCAGCTCGGGCATACGGTGTGGTAGATGTGCAGTGCGCCACAGTTCGGGCACGTAGCGAGTGTCGGAGCCTTGACTACGTCATGCGTACGGCGTTTCGCTTGTCTGGTGTGGCTTTGTCTTCTTTTAGGATGTGCCATAATATTTTACAATTTTAAATCTTAAACTTCTTAAACTCTTAAACTTCTTATATCTATCAATCGTCTTCGGGTTCCGTGTCGTCACAAAGGTGATTATGGAGGAGAAGTTCCATTTGCTTATTGCACTCACCCGGTTGGTGACTGTGTACGAGCGGAATATTGATACTTACTATTTCATAGGCGAGCCAGGAGAGGTCCAGTTGGCTTTGACCATTGGTCTCTTCATCTTCAGAGAAAATCTCTTGCTCGTCATGGATGTCAAGGGGCATGGGCTCGAGGCACCTATCGCACACAACAAAGACAGTTCCGTGAACCGCGATGCTGAGCTGATAGTCCTCCTCCCGGAGATTAAGCGCCGCAGTTGCAGAGATGTGTCCGTTCAGTATTTCGGTCTTCTCCAGCGATGCGAAAAATTCGTCATTCAGCTGAATATCAAACGAATGCATGCCTATCGGAAGGCTCCGCAAGTCGATGATAATATGTCTCTGCTCGCTCATGGGCACAAAATCGGCTGCAAAGGTACTGCTTTTTTTTGACATATGCAAATAAAAATGAGAAAAATCACAAAATTAATCGTTCGAACGAATGTAAGATAAGAAAAATCGCCCACGTGAGCGATTTTTCCAAGTCCTACAGGCCATAGGCCGGTCTTACAGCGCAGCGGTCTTACAGGCGGCTACGACGCCGGTCCAACAGCCTTTAGGCGGTCATGGCAATCAGTTTTACTGATTGTCATATTCCGGACCACACACCTTCCACAGGTACGCTTTCATGGTTTTCTTGCCATTGGCAGCGTCCCTCTGTGCGAGGAAGTCAACTTGGTCTTGAGTGATGGCCATGAGGTCCTCCTTACGCGCTTTCACCAACGCAGCTACTGCGCGGAAGCGGTTGCGAGCCTGGAGCTCCTTGGTGCTCAGCGGCGTGGTGCGCTTGAACACGTCCTCTGCTTTCACGTAGAGACGTGTGCAGTTCGGGTTCTGCGTCGCTGCCTCGCGGTGCGTACCAATGAGGTAGGTTCCGTGGCTGTGACCATCTTTCTTGGTCGGTTTGGTAAGAGCACCCTTCACGTACTCAATACCGGCTGCATACTTTACAACTCCCATAATAGTAAGTATTTAGAGTGAGTAAGTAGATTAGGCTCATTCTTTTGGCAGGCGAGCCCTTTACCTGTTTTAGCGCTTCTTGACCCCTTGGTACTCCTCTACCGTTTTGGTGGAGATGGACGTGGTGGTCTTGCTCTGCGTCGAGTCGTTCTGCTGAACGTAAGTTGCGGTAGTGGTGATGGTTCTCCAAGCCTTGCAAGAGCTACAAGCGAAGGCACATACGCCACAAACGACACACATCGTAAGAGCCATCATGAGGCCTCTAAAAATCTCTAATTTCGATAAGCATTTCTTCTTCATCATACCATTTTTTACGTTGGTTAAACAATACTTTGAGGTTTTCGAGTGCAAGGTAGGAGACTAACACACAACCTTGCGAGTGTTCGGGCTTGGTTCCCATGTGGATGCGTATTCCCTCTCGTTCGGGCACCTCGTCAATGAGCGGCATGAGCTTTTTGAAGCGAGGCGACCATGTAAGCCGGAGCGGGTATTTTCCGGCAGGGATGAGGAAGTCGGCATTCTCTATGGTGTCCGCTACGAATTCCCCCTGTTCGAGCGGGAGCACCATTGTGCCGAATACGCCATTACTCTTCCGGCGGTTTCTTTTCAGTGTTATGGTTAACATAGTTGCGCAGTTTTTGACGATAGGTGTAATCGATGCCGAACAGCGCTCCGGCGAAAGTTGCGACCTCACCAAACGCGATGAGGAGCGACTCATGGATTTGCCCTTCGGGGTCGATGAACGTCCCGCAGAAGAGCAGCACCATACCGCCAATGGAGAGGACGGCTGCCGTGATGAGCTGTATGTTCAGATTAATTTTTGACATAATTCAAAACTTTGTTTTGTTTTTCTTTCATTGGGGCCCCCGAAACAATCGTATTTTATTAAGAAAATACAGATTTTTTGGGGAGAGGAGAATTCGAGACAATTATACGAGTTGCGGGGCAACGTAATAATCGTGTCTTTAGACTAAGAAGTCATTGATCTCCGAATTCGACGACAAAGGTAGACAAAAAAATCGAAGCCGCCAAATTTAGCGGCTCCGAGATGGAACAAAAGTGCCAAAACGCTATTCTAAGCACTTCCAGAAGTGTGCGGAGTGGATATAATTGCAGAAACTCTCTGCATCCTTTCGCGGCATAAAACCGTCCTTTTCTGCTTTTTGAAAGAAGCTCTTTGTCCTATACCGGCGGCGCTTGTTCATCGCTATCCACGCTTCCCAAAGCGCCTCAAACGCATCGTAGATACTATCGTAATGCATGAAGGACTGGAGTTCATCACGGATGTCCGTGAGATATATCACTTTGTCATCGTTCATAACTTGTACTCTTGTTTGAGTTTTAACACCTGTTCTGCATTAACGATGGCATCGCTTGGCGCCCACGGAGTTTGCACCATGCCTTCAGTAGCTTCTTCGAGGGCTTCATCCAACTCCCCCACGCTAACTTGAATGTCAACGATGTGCAGTTTCATTCGCGCGAGTTCTGCGCACTTAAGGATGAAGCGGAGGTGTCCATCGGGGGGCACCGACCACTTGGAGCGCTGACCGAAAAAACGGACCTTGCCATCCTTATGGGGCGCTCTGCGGATGTAATAACCGTAATCTCTGTCCAGCATTCCCGTCAGCGCTTCACATGCTTTTGTTAATATAATTTCCATAATCATTACCTACTTGTTACGTACTTGTTACCTACTTGTTACGTATACACTTTTGCTTTTCGCACTACTCCTTAGAAGCCAAATCGGCATAGACGCGTGCAATTATATAGCCACGGAAAGATTTGTACTGCTTGCCGTTAAACTTGTACTTATCGCGCTTTGCCTCTTTGGCGAACTGCTGTTTACGTTCCTCGGAGAGCGCGTTAACCACCGCTAAAGCCTTACCGAACAGAACTCTACAACGCGCTTCATTGGGCGTCAATGCTGTCCGGCGTTCGCCATACTCGCGGATGTGTATTCGCTGTTTGCCGTTTCTAACAGACGCGACGATGCTTCGCGTAATTTTCTTACCGTGGTCATAATAGACCTGTTTTGCAAGAGTTCCGCGGACGTTGCTAATTCCGCCGTCAAAATCACATTTTGCCATAATTCTTTTAATTTAGGGGTTTTACATCGGTCATTTCAAATAGTTTGGCTTCACCGGCGGTATAGGTGCCGTATGAACCTTGGTACTTGGCGATGACCATTTTTGTTGATTTGATAAGGTCATTAAGACCTTGTTTGCCGTTCCAGTTGGTCGGATGAGGCTGGCAGTTATTCACTGCGAAATAGGGATTTTCGTCTATCTTTTCTCCTCTCCGTTTCTGTTCGCGGAGGATGTAGTAGATTTGACGCTGACGCTGGAGTGTTAGACTATTCCACAACGAACGCGTGGCCGCCACCCGGTCGGCATACTTCGGGTCGATGGGCACTAACACGTCATTCAATAGACAATCCCATGAGTTGTTAATTGACATAAAAATCCTTTCTCTTAATTCTCTTTCTCCCCCACACTATACGGTAGAGGAGAGGGAGATTTTTCTTTATTAATTTTCTTTGGTTACTTTCTTTTATTACCTTTCTTTTGTGGGTTACCATGTACCAATTTTGCGTAAAAAACAAGTATTTTTGGTACATGCTATACCTGGTTACCATGTACCAATTTCTCCTAAAAAACCAGTATTTTGGTACATGCTATACTTGGTTACCATGTACCAATTTTGCGTAAGAAACAAGTATTTTTGGTACATGCTATACTTGGTTGCCATGTACCAATTTTGCATAAAAAACAAGTATTTTTGGTACATGCTTACCTGTGCAGCTTGTATTTATTTTGGTTTGATTTTGCATAAAAAAGATACAAGCTAGATAAAAAAGACACAGGCTATACATCCTCGCGTTCGGCAAAAGGGTTGGCATGCTATTCGGTCAGTTTGAGGGCACGTTTGTATGACCAGAGGGTGTCGATGCGCATGGAGCGCCAGGCTTTTTTGTCGATGTCGTAGAAGGCGACGGTTTGTCGGTTGTACGCGACTTGCTGAGCGGGTGTCCGTGTGCCTTTGGGCGTGTCGGATTCGGGCACCAGGTCGGGGCAAGTAGTGCCTCGTGCGGCTCGGAGTGTGCCGTCTTTCTTGACGAACTGGAAAATGACAATACCTTCGTGCAAGGCAGTTTTTAAATCGTCTACATTCATAGTTGCTTGATTTTAGAGGGGTTAACAAATTCGTAATGGTTCATGATGGCACGGAGTTCATCGTAGGGGATGAGTTTGGGGTCACGACCGATAGCACGCAGAGCGCGCAGGATTTTAGCGCGCCGGTAGTTCTCGGCGGGTGTGACCCATTCGAGGTTGGCGGCCGAGTAGTCGAGCACGTTGCCGTTGAGATGGTCGCACTGATAGCCATCCGGTCGTGGTCCATGGAACGTGGCGCACATGAGCGAGTGGCAGAGTTTGCTGCCGAAATTGCGCATAATCGGATAAGCCCCACCATGCGTACAAGCTGATGTTTGCATAGCCGGATTGTAAGTATGCTTTAATCGCTTCCCGTACCGATTGACGAAATAGCCATCGGGATGGGCAAAGAGGATTTTGCCGTCAATGAGTTCCGGCGGCACTTGTTTGCAGCCGTCTGGGATGATAGGATTAGCGCACATAGCAGTCAGGGATTTGGAGTCCGAAGATGACGGACAGGATGAAACAAAGTGCGGCGAGCACCGCGAGGATGATGACATGCTGGTAGCAGCACCAGTTGAGGGGCATGCTTTTGCGCATGAGTTCAAAGAAACCCAAAAGGGACCAAGCTCCAAGGAGGAAGAACAAGGTGATAAAAATTGAAGATAAGAATGTATAAATCATAATGCTCGGCGTTTGCCGAGCAGACCGCTTCGCTGAAAGACCGCTTTGCTGAAAGACCGTTCCACTGAAAGACCGTCCTGCGGACTGAAAGACTGCTGCTCGAACCCCTACGCCGTGAGGGGAAAAGTTAGTGTTTAGGTGCCTGCATGGAGCAAAAGCACCACCCCTCGATTTTCGAAAGGCGGTGCAAAGGTAGGCATAAAAAAAGCACCCCGTTAGCGGGATGCTAAAACTCTGCGAATTCTGCTAAAACTCTGCGAATTCTGCGATTATTCAGCTAAAACTCTGCGGAAATTCTGCGTCATTCTGCGTCCATCTTGTGGCGCGTGCTTTACAAAAATCACTTGCAGAGAGTTTATATGTAGATTGGTAATCATTGAATGCCTTGGCTCTTTTTTCGTCCGAAGAGTACTGATCAATATCGATACAGCCGATGTGCTGCAGGCGGTATAAAGCTCGGCAGAAATCAATTTTGGTTGTGGATTGATTAAGTTCGGCAGCGATTCTATCACGGATGTTTTGCTCCGAGAACTTCGGAGAGACGCAAAAGAACTTAGGCGTTGTAGCGGAAGGAGTGTTTTCGGGAGTGACGTCTTCTATGTCGTCGGACTCGCATGCACGGATAACCTCGGCGAGGTCTTTACCTCGCGCGTCGATATTGTACTCTTTACTATTGTCGTGATAATTGACGTTAGAGTTTATGAAAGTTGGTTTGCTCATAGTTTGCTTAAAAAAGCACGGGTACGTGGGGCGACAAGCAAAGTCGGCAAACTCACAGTGACGCCCCACATATCCATGCAAAACACGAACGTTGGGGCATATCTCTTTTCACTGTATTAAGTTTGCCGACTTGCTTGTAAAGGGAAATGCCTTAGAAATCAATATGTCATCCCATTTAACGTCTCAGATCTGACGAAAGCGAGCGCAAAATTACTGCTTTTTTATGAAATACGCAAGAGTTTGCGTTATTTTTTTATGTTATAGTTGGTACTATTGTCGATATAGGTGACGTTTCCGCCAACGATTTGAACAGGTTGAGATTGCTGGGCTTCCATTGCTCGACGCATTTTAATCATCTCTTTCTTCATCTCTACTAACTCGTCCACAACCTCATTTGGTTTGCTCGGCTCAATGTTTTTAGAGAAGGGAAGGGATTTGATATAGTCCTCCATGAATTTCCAATCGGGCTCGCCGGAGGGGGTTACAGGGAGTTTGATGCGAGACTTCTTCATTGCTTCTAAATCCCATTTTCTTCCATAACAAAATCTATATTGCTCTTTCTCAATAAGCGTGCATATAAATATAGCGATATACCTATTGAGATTGAATTTCGGATACAATACATTAACATCATCGGTAGCCCAAAACTCCTTATCTTGATAGAAAGCATATCCGATTGAACCATTGTATGAAACCGTGATAGTATTAGCCTCGTGTAATTGTGAATCATTACCTATATACGATGATAATCCGTTATTAGAGTCTATAGCACCTATATAAGGGATATTACCATCTATCATATCAGCTTGTGTGAGGCGTTTACCTTTTCTAATGTCAAAAATGCTCTCGTAAACAAACCATTTCCAATCTTGCGTATTGAGTTTCATATTTTCGTGTTTTTGTGGGGTGGTGTCGTATTTTTGGAGCCAAACTTTTTGGGCTTTCTTGGGGAGTTGTGGGATGATTTGGTCTTTGACGAAATCTTCCATAAATTTCCAATCGGGGGTGTAGCCTCCGTTATCAAGTTTAATTGCAGGTAGTTGTATTTTTGTGTTTGCGACAACCTCCTTCTTATACTTACGACCAAAAGAGTAGCGGAATCTCTCCAAATCTAATACGGACACTAAAAAAGCGGCATTATAAGGATTAAGATGTTCGTTATATCCTACAATTAAGGTAGTAGAGCCAATAAAATCTACAGGTTGATATAGACTATATCCCACAGAGCCTTGACCATCTCCAATAAAGACAATACAATTACCACGAGAGACCAAGTTCTCTACGCGTTTTACATAGCGCATAACGCCATTATCGGACTTTTTAGCTCCAATATATGCGATTTCATCTCCGTCCTCTAATAATTCAGTAGCATTCGAGCACTTGCATTTCTGAGGAGGAAATAAATCTCCCACTCTAAACCACTGCCAATTACGTCTATCTATCATAACTCTTGCTCATTTTGAATTAAGAATGCAGCGTAATCCCGCAAGGTATTTATAAAATCACCCTCACATAAGTTACTATAGTCCGTTTCCATATATGCCTCTGCGCACCACTCGTCATCGGCACTTACTCTTTTTGTGATGGATTTGCCAATTTTAGTCTCTCGGTGGTCATAAAGTGAAAGCCATTCTTTTTCTATCTCATCCCACTTGTTCTTAATATCAACCCTGCCTACACCTTTGCGCTTCTCAAAGCCATCATCCTTAAAATAACCGAAGAAGGTTTCTTTGTCTTCGCTATGAGGACGCCCCAAATCAAATACCATACAGCAAGCAACCGCGCTTGCTCCCGGGTAGAACATTTCCGCAGGGAAAGAGAAGACAGCATCCAATGTATGTTTGTCTAATAGTTGCTCCTTAAAATCGGCTATTATTCCATTGGTAGTAATCGCACAGGACATAGGAAGCAATGTAACTAAACGTCCTTTGCCTACAGTATCCGCAATGTACTTAACGAAGTAGAGCCCTTTCGATGGGTCAGTAGTAGCTTTGCCATATTTCTTCGCGAAAGATTCAGGGACTTGACTCTTTGATGCATTATAAGGCGGATTCATCAGTACTATATCTGCCTTTGAATCTTCTATCCATTTCTTTACGTCAAAACAGGAAGCGCAACGGATATTTGAGTTTCCATCACCGTGTATGAGCATGTTTGTAGTAGAAAGTCCAAACACGTCCGGATCTTTCTCTATACCATAAATTTGATGCTTTTTAATTTCGGTGCGCTCTTTGTCCGTTTCACATTGATTAAGCGCCGTTGTCATAGCTTGTACCAAGAAAGTACCTGAACCGCAAGTGGGGTCTAATATGTGTGAGGTTTTACATACTCGTGCTACCTTGCTCATGAAATGCGCTATATGGTTCGGAGTAAATGCCTGATTTTTATCCTCGCGCGCTACATATTTATTAAATGTAGTAAAGAAATAACTTAATATATCGTGCCCCTCACTTGTAGCAGCGTTGATATATGGTATGATTTTTTCTTGGATGTAATCAAGTAACTGTACAAAATTATCAGGATTGAGGTTTTCTACATCATGATCTTCAAGAACCTTAGTTTGCAGAATAGCTATTTTTGTAGCCTTATCTGAACTATCGTCCTTAATCATTTTTCCAAGTATCTCTTTTATACCGCCTATTATAGAGCCCGTCGAATTTCCTTTATATGTAAGTCCATTTTTTAGAGCAAGCAAACACGTACCTACAAATTGACTGCGAATTTTCTCCTTTATTCCATTATCATGTAGTTTGCGGTTTAGTTCGGCTGTGTTTTCAAGCACGGCAGATTTGTCATTGATATTCTGCGGTTTGAAGTACTCAGCGTATTCTGCTATAGTTTTGAGTTTTTTATCACTCAGAAGTTCAGCTTCTTTGCCTTTGGCTATTTGCCACACTTGAATTTTGTCGTTCGAGGTATTTGCCAAGATAGCTACAATATTGTCGGCAATGTTGTATTCTCGCTCAAGAGCAACGTATGCAAATAGTTGCGCCTTATCTTCTTCCTTAAAGCGTTGCTTCGTCTCAATAAGGACAGCGGTTTTGCTCTCCTTATCGTAAAAGCGTATATCCAATTTGAAGTGTCCAGAAAGGGGACGCTCCAAAACTTGTGCGTAACTAAATTCTCCGTTTTCGATGTTGGAAGTGAGGAAGTCAAGTCCAACAGTCCGTATCATTGTAATTCTATCCATGGTATTATTTATTTTCGGGAATAGAATGGTTCCAGCAGCCGTGGTAGTCGAGGCAGCGGATGAGTTGGATAGCATCGGGGTAGCCGAGTTCGGCGGCATGGAGGAGCATGATATCGCCCTCCTCGACCGAGACGGTATGCAAGCTATCGGGCCAACCGGGTTGCTGCGCAAGACGCGCTGCCGCACCGGTGACATACAGGCCTTTTGGGTCGTCGTCCTTATAGGCGACGGCGGCATAATAGCTGAGCGAGTCATGATTATGGAAAAGTGCGCAGCTGACCGGCACGGGTTGCGGCTCCGCCGACGTATCAACTTTTTTGTTTCCACACGTGCACGCAGCAAGCGTGCATGTAATTACAATAAGGAAAAGAGATGCTCTCATATGACGCTGATGTATTGTAAATGTGCGTCTATATTGCGCATATCAAAAAAAAATCGTACCTTTGCACCCGCAAAGGTTTTTCAAGGGTTAAGGCCTAAGTGAAAAATTGTAAATTTAGTAATTAAACTATGCGTATAAAACGCACGTTTTTTTTTAGTCAGGGCATAAAAAAAACGCAGCCCCGAAGGACTGCGTAATCCAGAACTTATTCGCAGGTATGGAGATACTCGACTGGGTTGCCAACAGCGGCGAGGTATTGGCGGAACGCCTGCTGGGAGATAACGACCGTGCCTCTGCAGTCATTGGGGTGGAAAGAGAGGGAGGGTGCATCCTTGAGACGGAAAAGGACTGACCGAACCGGGTTCAAGCCCCAGATAGCGCATCATCCGTTCGGGCGAAGCAAACGATAGTTTGCCGGGAGCTTTCTTGCCCTGCGAGACGAGAATATCCTTGAGCCAGTGCTCGATATCATGGATGGCGAGATCGTCATCGCAAGGGAAACAAATGAGGTAATGCTGGTCCCCTTTATGATTGCGCATGAAGATGTTTTTGCAATGAACAGAGCCATCGTCATGCCACCACCGCTTGGCCTCCTCAATCGTTTTTCCCTCCGGGTGATTATAAGTAGTGAAAGGGATATGATGGTCCTGTAGATAGCGGAGCACATTCTCCTGGCGATCAGAAATGATTTCAAACATATAATTATTCGTCCAAGTCGGAGGCTTTGCCTTGGTACTGCGGGTTGCGCTTCTCGATGAAAGCTTTGATACCTTCCTTATAATCTTCTCCGCGATAGACTTTTGTGCGGTAGGCGTTGATACGCTCGAAACTCTCGCTGGACATAGTTGACGCCGCCCGACTGAGGATGCGGAACTGGCGTTTGATGGCGGAAACACTCCGTATAGAATTGCGTCTGAGCGGCGCGCAGAACTTCTCTTCCAGCAGCGCGGGCAGGTCTGCTTCCGGAGCGATATGGTTGACCAGACCGACGTTGAGGGCATCTTCTGCGGTAATAGGATTAGCGGTGAAGAACATCTCCCGTGCTTTGTTGATGCCGAGTTGGTTGATGAAGTGCATGATACCCGAAGCGTTGTAAGGGATGCCTATTTTCGCGGGTGTGATGGCAAAGGTAGCGGTGTCGGACGCTACAATCATGTCACAACTCAAACAGAGGTCACATGCGCCTCCCCACACGGTGCCGTTAGCGCACGCAATCACCGGAATAGGGATATCTTGCACTTTGCGAAGCAACTGCTCCATCGGCACTTCGTACGCCAATGGGTCGGAGCCATCTATCGGCAGTTCGTGTATATTATGTCCGGCAGACCATACTCCGCGTCGGCACTCGGCCGAGATGATGATACCCACGCACTCTTCGGCGTAGGCTTTGTCGATGGCTGCAATCAGTTCGCAGCACATCTGCTCGCTCAAACAATTGAGATGCTCCGCATCCTGCATGGTGATGAAGGCAATGCGGTCATCCATTCTCAAATCAACAATCATTTCTCTATCAAATTTTTAAACAAAGCGTACACACTCCAAGGACAGGAGGGAAGTAAGGGTTAGTGCATGAAGGGCGTGAGCTTCTTCTGAGCGAAGAGGAGAAGCCAATCAGGTGTATGCTTGAGAAGCGGCGTAGAGAGCCAGTTGATGACTCCCGGCGTGTCGGCTTTCTTACCCTTAAACATCTTTTTGAGGGCGCGTTTGACGAGTTTCTCAGGCGGTATAGAGACCGTGAGTGCTACCGCCAGCTTGCGCAAGTTAGGCGCGAGTCCGAAGAGACCGGTATCGACCGCTCCGGGTGCCATAACGGTGATATGCACGTTATAGGGCTTGAGTTCATACCAAAGCGACTTGGAGAAGTTATAGATGAAGGCCTTGGACGCATTATAGGTCTGAATACCGGGCATCGCCATCCATGCGGACATACTGCTCATATTGAGGATATATCCGTTTCGGCGCTCTTTCATATCGGCTGCGAAGAGACGTGTGAGTTTGGCAACCGTCATCACATGGAGCTGGAGCATGAGTTCGATACGCCGTATATCGGTGCTGCAGTAGTCATTGAAGAAGAAGACGCCTGCGTTATTGATGAGGATATCGACCTGAAGATTGTTCTCTTTACACCACGCGTAGAGGTTCTCCGCAGCATCGTTGAGGCTGAGGTCAGCGAAATGCGCGATAGTCTTCACGCCGTATTTCTCTGCGAGGTCTGCTGCCACTTCGTCCAGCTCTTTCTGCTGATTGCTGACGAGCAGCAGGTCGCAATGATAATCACGTGCAAGCTGGGTGGCGTACTGAAGGCCGATACCCGATGAGGCACCGGTTACCAGAGCGAGCATCTTATTTTCCATGTTTTTGTTCCTCCACAGACTTCTTCGCATTCGCCTCCAGGTCGGCTATCTCGCGCTGGATACGCGGAGCGATGGGTTCGCCATCCCGCAATACACACTCGTGGCACTTCATCTCCTTGCTATACATACGTCCGACGCAGTAGTTAGAGCGTCCGCAACCGGCATGGTAGTGAGGATTATCCTGGATATGCTTGACGAAATCGGGGTCCTTGATGAGCACATGGGCAATCTGGAAGAGCTCGAAGCCTTCGTCCATGATCTGCTGGCAGTTATCGCCGGACTGCACGCCACCGACGTAGATGAGCGGAATATTCGAATCCTTGAATGCCTCCTGGAAAATCTTCGCCTTATCCATGAAATAGAGCTCCTTGAACGGCTGTGTAGGCAGCATGAGTTGGTGCACACCCGGTATGTTAAGCGCAGCCTTGAGCCACCAGAAGGACTTCATGTTCATATAGTGGGCGAGGGTCTTATAAGGCATCGCTCCACCGAGGATAGTCATCGGCGAGCGACTGACAGTACCGCCGGAGAGGACGATGCCGTGCACATGATGCTTGGCAATCTCCTTAGCCACCTTGATACCTTCTTCTATATCCGAACCATGCCAGCAGTCATCCCACATATTAGTCTTGACGACGACTGCCATATCGTTACCGGCATGCGCCATAACCTCATCGAGCACCTCATTGAGGAACCGTACGCGATTCTCAAACGAACCTCCGTATTGGTCATGCCGATGGTTGGTACGCGGGCTGATGAACTGGGAGATGAGGTATGCGTGTCCGGCATGTATCTCGACACAGTCGAAGCCACACTCGCGTGCCCAATCGACAGCTTCGCCGAACTTCTTAACCATATCGTGTATCTCATTGACTTTGAGGCGACGATGGATAGTAGGGCTATAGAGGTTGAACCATGTGTCGGCGCTGACAGGCATACAGTGGCATGTATAGAAATGCGTCATGTTGCCGCAGTGACCGAGTTGGATAGACGCTTTCGCGCCCTCCGCATGGATAGCATCGGTCAGTTTTTTCATATCCGGAATGATATCCGGGCGGACGTATAACTGTCCATCGAAAGAGACGCCACTGAGGTCCACAGCGCAGTACGCAACAGTGGTCATACCTACTCCGCCGCGTGCGACAGAGACATGATAGTCCTGCAGTTCCTGCGTGGGTTTGTTAGCACGCGCCATGTTTTCGAAAGCGGCGCTACGTATGATGCGATTCCGCAGCGTGATAGGTCCTAACTGGTAGGGGGTGAAGAGTTTCGGCTTATTCGCCGAAACAGTCGTTTTCTTTGTTGCCATTAGTATATAAACGGTATAATTCTTTTCAGTTTCTTGCGGTCGAATTCATCGGGGAACTCCTCCTCGTATTTCTTATAGATAGCATGGCTGCGGGGAACAAGGTTGCAGCAGCTGAACCAGAAGAAGAGCAGTCCGGCGAGCGACCATGTGAGTATAGCCCATCCGAGCCACTCGGTTATCTCGCCCAGATAATTGGCACTGGTGACATATTTGTACATACCTTTCTTAGGCAAGTAATGGTTGGTGTCGCCCGGTTTGCGCAGATGGCGGATAACATGGTCGGAGTGCATATTGATGCACCAGCCGGCAAAGAAGATGATGGAGCCGACGATGAACTGCGGCGAGGTAATCCATGCCGAGGTGTACAATTGTGGATAATACTGCGGGGCGAGATGGAAGAGCCAGTAGCCCTGGATATATCCGTTGATGAGGTTCCACGCCACGGAGAGGAGCATGATAATCAGCGGCATCTTGCTATTACCCTTCAGGAGGAAGGGGAAGATAAACGAGCGCTGGAAATAATGGAACTCAAAGAAGAGGAAGAAGAGCCAGTACGGCGCATTCTTGGTCACTCCTCCGTAGAGCGGGAAAGACTTGAAATAGAGATAGAGCATCACGAGGAAAACAGGGCACTCCATGAGCAGCCATCCCACTTTGTTACTGATAGCCGGTCCCCACTTCTCCGTACGCATCTTGCCATAACCGGCATCGACGAAATAGAGGGACACGAACACAACCAGACCTACAAGAAACATGACATACAGCAGGTCGTAAAAGAAATCAATCGAATAAATGTTTTCTATCGGCATAATTGTTTGTTATTTAGTTTCAACTCAACGAGTCATCAGGCACAAATTGCTCTGCAAAGGTACGAATAAATATTCGTATACACAAAAAATCTTAATAATCGGCAACTTTTTCTTGCTTTTGGCACACAAATAAGCCAAGGATGATTAATCCCATAGCCATCCATTTGACGAGCGGCATATGTTCTCCAAAGAAGAGGAGCATCCAAAAGGCGGTGAAAGCCGGCCGTATATTATTGAAGGCATTGGCCTGCGTGACACCAATCTTGCGCAAAGCGAAGCAGAAGAGGATGAAGGCCGTCACACTGGCGAAGATACTCAGATAACCTACGCACCCTAACGCAATATAAAATTGCGATTTGTCAATTGTCAATTGTAAATTGTAAATTGCTTGCGGTCCTTCTCGCCAGAACCAGACAGGAATGAAGAAGAAGAGGCTGACAAGCTGGGTATAGAAGACGAAGGAGAGGGAGGTATAGCGTGCGGGGGCTTTGCGCATCATGATGGAGTCGATGACAGCCGATGAGACCGCAGCAAAAGCAAGCAATATACCCCAATGATTACCGATGGCAAAGCTCCGGCTGCCGGCGAGCGTCAGTGCAAAGACGCCGGCTGTAGATATGAGTATACCGAGGATGTTATACTTCGTGACCCGTTCGCGCAGGAGTATAGCGGCGAAGATAGGGCTGATGAGCGGCGAGGTGGAGAGGAGCGTCTCGGCGATAGTAGGACTGTTGAGCGCATCGTACGTATAGGTCTCGAGCATGTAATAGAGGAACGGCTGGCAGAACCCGGCGACAAGGAACAAGGGCACATCGCGCCATTGGAGGCGCTGCAGGCCGAACAGCGAGTGGTTACGGCGGACCATACCGACGATGAACATCAGCAACACCGCCGGCACAAAACGCATCACAATAAGCGTGAAAGGCGGCAGCACCGCCAGGGCATACTTGACAGCAATACCGCTCACCGACCAGATGAGCATCGCCGCGATAATGGCTATATGGGGAATAAACCGTTTCATTCAAGCGCAGCCGGCCAGGTGTTATGGGTAATACCGGCAAGGCGGCAAATGGTCTCGTGCGTGAGGCGTCTCAGGCGCTCGGTTTCGGCAGCCCTAGGCTGAGTAGTATCCGGATATATAGGTTTGCCGATGATGACCTGCGTGAGCGGTTCGTCTTTGGGTCCAAACCATCGCCAGATACCTGTTCTCGGGCGATAAGTGACAGCAAACGGAATGATAGGCTTGTTATACTTGTATGCCATGGTGAACGCGCCTTTCTGGAAGGGTCGCAGCGGCTTATACCAATCCCAGCGCTTGGCCTCGGGAAAGATATGGAACCAATAGCCGCGTTGGTTATATTCATCAAAAGCAGCATTGAAAGCCTTCATGGCGCTGAGTCCTTCTTCGGGTTCGGGGATAGGTATTCCGCCGATGATGCGCAGGAAAATCTGGTCCTTGGTTCGGAAATTCGGCGCGAACATCGGTATGCGTGTACGCGGCGCGGCATGGAAAGTGGTAAGGACCGATGCGCAATCGTGCCGATAGCAGTGATTGGAGATGGTGATGGCTCCTCGGCTGAGGTCGAACTGCTTCATCCATCGGCGCACGCCGCAGGACGAACGACGCCAGGTGTCTTCTCCCTCGATTTTCCATCGCAGCCCGTATTT
Organism: uncultured Bacteroidales bacterium; assembly: GCA_900317345.1. Taxonomy (GTDB): domain Bacteria; phylum Bacteroidota; class Bacteroidia; order Bacteroidales; family Paludibacteraceae; genus Colicola. The sequence continues at coordinate 97,649 of ONGK01000008.1, forward strand.
GAGGCGCAAGACCCATCCGAAGATACGCAGCACTATCGCGTAACCGCAGAAGACACGACATCTGTTGGCGAGCGACTCGTCGAAATAGGGGTAGTTAGCATCCACGGGTCCGAATTCACGGTCATAGACTGGTTTATACAGACCTACATAGGGGTCGTCTTCTGGGTAGTCTATCGTCACTGGCGGCACATATGTCTCCTCCGTGACTTTCAAGTCTTTATATCGTTTGTTCATCTATTGAATTTACAATTTACAATTTACAATTTACCATCTCCAATTTTCAATCTCCCATCAGCAGGAACTGCGCTCCAACGGCACGTGCACTGGCTCCGTCTTTCTCGTCACGGTCGCCGACAAAGAGCGTTGTTTTCGGGTCCGCGTGCAGCATATCAAGCACCTTCTGTGCACAGGGTTTAGACGGCTTGAGAGCACCGAGTTCCGGGGCGGAGACGAGTAACGCAAACTGCGCCTTATCGATGCCCAGAGCAGCCAGTTTCTCCTCGACGCTGCCGTAGTCGGAGTATATAGCCATCTTCAGTCCGCGAGCCCTGCATTCATCAAGCAGAGCGAGGGCTTCAGGTCGGGCTTTGTGATGGCGTGCGATGAGGCGGACCATGGCGGGTATATAGACCATATGATACCATTTCGCTGCCACTTTGGGTCCCCACCAGTGTCCTCTTGCCATGGCGGCAAAAAAAGCATCAAAGAACTCCTGCTCGGTTGCGAACTGGACCTGGTGCGCTTCGCGTCTCGCCAACCGTTCGGACATGAGCAAGGGCAGGCACCACCAAAGCCGACGCACCATCCGATGCGCCAGTCCTTTCTTGTTATACAGCGTTCCATCCAGGTCAAAAACGACCGTTTGGATGTCATCACTTATCTTTGTCTGCTGATTTCTCCGCGCGTTTCTTGGCTCTTGTGGCGCGTCTTTGGGCTCTTTCTTTACGTCTTTCATCTATCTTGTTAGCACCTTTGATTACACTCTCGCTGAACCGGTCGAAGCGGCTCTCCCAGCGTTGCAGCATATTAAACTTGGTTCGCCGTTTCTCATCTTGCATGAGCAAGTTGAATTTGAATTGTCCGTCGCGGAACCCATCCTTCAGGCACGCCGCCTTGAAACGCGCGTACGCATTAGAAAGGAGTATATGCGTCTCCGGTTCGTGCAAGCGGAAGGACTGGCGTTTGGATTCGTATTCGAGGTTGATATGCTGCAGTTTCTCATCCACCACTTTGGTAAAGGCCTCTGCCTGTTCCTGGGTTATCGACTCATCTTCGAACTCATAGTAGAAATGATATTTCGACTCTTCGACGTCCGCAAATCCGACGAAGAACTTGGTCTTGGTACCAGTCTCCTGTTCTGCTTCGTGTACGGCTTCCATGAACTGCGGTTCATAGAGTTTCTCTCCGGTGAGCGAAACGATGCCATTCACTTTGGAGACCATATGTACGGTGGGGGTATTCTTGAAGAACCCGCCGACCTGAACCAGGTCGTTCATGTTATAGCGGAACAAGCCCGAATAAGTTGTCACATAGGCGCAGTAACGCTTACCCAGCTCCAGTTCGTCGATTTGGAGGAAATGCTTGCGCGGACTCTCGAGCTCGCTCTCCTCCACAAACTCATAGTAGTGGAACTGCGGGAAGAGAACCGACTCGTTCGTATCATCAAGCGAGAAACCGAAGCGGCATTCCGTGGCGATATATCCCAACTCCTGATAGAAGGTCTTATCCCAGTTAAACTGGTCCATGTACTTATCCATGTAAATCTTCGTATTACCACATTTCCAAGTACTTAGATATTGCAGCCATGGCCAGAAGTCCTTCGGGTAGAGATGTCCCGTTTCGGCGAGTATTTTTCGCAACTCGGCAGCCCGTTCCGGTTTCGGGGACATGTATGCATCCAGTTCGTCGCGAATGTCGTAGGGGATTTCGAAATCCTCGCTCAGCGTGCCTTTCTCGATATCCGTTATCATCACCTCCGTGTTCTCATTGAGCGCACGCAGCAATTCGAGAATTGTGGAAGGGTTGGCGGTGGCCCAAAGGGTGACGTCTCGATGCTGGAGGGCGAGACGCATGAGGGTATAGTTTCGTGCTCCGTAGTCAGGTATGGACATGACGCAAGCGGGCACCGTATAATGCTTCTTGATGATGGGCGGTATGTCACGCACGAGTACGCCGCTCACGGCTCCGTAGAGAGTGCCATCCGGCGCATACCCTTCGCACTCCTTGCCGACCGTAGTAAAGATATGTCCGCCGAAGATACGGCTGCGGTGCTTCACAAAGTTCCAGGTCCAAATATGGCTCATCTTGCCATAGACATCCTTGAGGTACTTGTGGGTCATCGGAATCCATTTCGGTGCGCTGGTCGTTCCCGAAGTGGTGGCATACATGTCCGGTTTGCCCGGAAAAAGAACGTTCTCCTCACCGTTCTTATGCCGCTCGACGTACGGACGGAGTGTCTCGAAACTGTTATTCACCGGCACGTAGAGGCGGTAGAGACGGAAGAGATCCTCAGCTGTCGTAGCAGAGAGGATGCGGTCGAAATGGTGCTCTTTGCCGTAGACGGTATCTCGCGAGATGGTGAGAATATCGCGGAGCGTTTTCTCCGCCGTATGGCGCGGTTTGCGGCTCCAGAAACGCAGACGGATGGTCTGCATTCCGCCGACGATCATCAGCATGATATTGATAATCCAAGGGTACGGCAGCGCCCGTCCTTCATTGTCCAAATAGGGTTTTATTTTGCTACTCATAAGCGTTTACACACAAATTGCGGCGCAAAGGTACAACATTTTTTGCACCCGTGCAAGAAAAAAACGTATTTTTTTTGCTAAAAAGTTTGCAAATTTAAAAAATTTGTTGTACCTTTGCACGCTATTTTAAAATGGAGTACTATGCATATATTACAACATACAGGTGAATACTTCCTGCTGATGGGTAAGGTATTGCGGTTGCCGGACCGGCAACGCATGTTTTGGCGACAATATAGCCGAGAGTTGGAGAAACAAGGGTTGCAGTCGCTTCCTATCGTGCTGCTGATTTCCGTTTTTATCGGGGCTATCTTGACCATTCAGGCCAAGACGAACACGGAGAACCCGCTGCTGCCGACCTATATCACGGGTCTGCTGACGCGTGACACGCTGCTGCTGGAGTTCTCAAGTACCATATTGTGCCTTATTTTGGCGGGAAAGGTAGGTTCGAACATCGCCTCGGAGATAGGTACGATGCGTATCACCGAGCAAATCGATGCCATGGAGATAATGGGCGTGAACAGCGCTAACTATCTCATTTTGCCGAAGATAGTTGCCTTCATGAGTATGATGCCGTTCCTTTTTATCATCTCAACGGCAGCCGGACTGATTGGCGGATGGGGCGTAGGTGCGTTCACAGACATCATCACTATCCATGATTACCTGCTGGGCGTGCAGTACGCGTTCAATCCCTATTTTGTATGGTATGCCATCATCAAAGCGCTGGTGTTCGCCTTTGTGATAACAAGCATGGCGAGTTATTATGGCTATTACGCCAGAGGCGGTGCGCTTGATGTCGGTCGGGCAAGCACAAATGCGGTGGTAAACAGCAATATTATGATTTTGTTTCTTGATTTGATTTTGAGTAAGTTGCTACTATGATACAGGTTCAAGATATTGTAAAATCGTTTGAGGGAAATGTGGTGCTGAACCACGTGAGTACCGAGATGCGGGACGGCGAGGTAAACATGATTATCGGACAGTCCGGTTCCGGCAAAACGGTGCTGATGAAATGCATGATTGGCTTGCATCCTCTGGACAGCGGACAGATACTTTACGACGGACGCGATTTGGCAGAGATGCAGAGCAATGACATCCGTTTGCTGCACCGCGAGGTGGGAATGCTTTTTCAAGGCAGCGCGCTATTCGATAGCATGACCGTTATGGAAAATGTGCTATTCCCGATGGAGATGTTCAGTCCAAAGAGCCGTGAAGAGATGCGGGAGCGTGCGGAGTTCTGTCTGCGCCGCGTGGAGATGCCGGAACGTGTGTGGCACCTGATGCCGAGCGAGATTTCCGGCGGCCAGCAGAAACGTGTGGCGATTGCCCGTGCCATTGTGCTGGAACCCAAATACCTATTCTGCGACGAACCGAACTCCGGTCTGGACCCGAAGACAAGTCTGGTCATCGATGCGCTGATACAGGACATCACGCGGGAATATAACATCTGCACCATTGTTAACAGCCATGATATGAACTCTATCATGGAAATCGGCGATAACATTTTGTTCCTGAAGAACGGCAAGAAAGAATGGCAAGGCAACCGGCACGAGATTATGGATAGCGACAACGAGGCGTTGAATGAGTTCGTGTTCGCCAGTGAGTTATTTAAGAGGATTAAGAGTTCGAGCAAGAGTAAATAAAGGATGAAGAGAATTTGGGGCATAGTGATTTTATGCGCCGTCGTTATGGGAGCGGCGGCAATTCCTGCTCGTCCGGGTTGGCGCACATACACGCAACCTGACGGCAGTTCGATTGAGGTGCAGATTATTGGCGATGAGTTCTACCATTATACCGTGAACCGCGACGGACAGCGAATAGAGATGAACCAGGAGGGCTGGTACGAAGTTGTGGGGAACGAACCTACTCCGGATGAGTTTGCTGCGCTCCGTACGCAATCCAAGAAGATGCGCAGTCCGCGGAAAACATTGGGTGTCACTCCGAATTTGGCACCACGCGGCATCGTGATTATGATTAACTTTGCAGACAAGTCTTTTCTGCCCGCTCACACGCAGGCCGTAGTGGACTCGCTGTGCAACGCCGAGGACTGCAAGGTGAACAAGATAGGCAATGTGCATTTCCCGTCTGCCGGGCAGTATTTCTTGGATCAATCCAACGGCAAATACCATCCCATTTTTGATGTTTACGGTCCGGTCACGCTGAGCCATAACATGGTCTACTACGGAGCGAACGACCGACAAGGCAATGACTTGCGAGTAGGAGTTGCCGTAGTGGAAGCATGCAAAATGGTGGAGGACATAGCGGATTTCACCCAGTATGACTCCGACCATGACGGCAAGGTAGATTTCGTGTATGTAATGTACGCCGGCGAAAGCGAGAACGCGACAGGCATCCCCAGTCAAATATGGCCACACTCCTATTCAATCGATGAGGAGTTTGAATATCGAGATCCCTATTTCCTGGAGGTATATCCGACCAGAGCGGATTGCATGGTGGACGGCAAGCAAATCAACACCTACGCCTGTTCTTCCGAATTGGACGACGACGAACTGGACGGGATTGGCACGTTGTGCCACGAGTTCAGCCATGTGCTGGGTCTGCCCGATTTATACGATACCAATTATAGCACCAATTACCAAAAAGAATTAACGCCCAATGACTGGGACGTGATGGACCGTGGTTCGTATAACGGAAAGGGGCATTGCCCGCCGAACTACAGCCCGTGGGAGAAATTCTTTTTCGGCTGGCATAACCCAATTAACCTTGGTGACAAAGGACGGACGCTCGAATTGAAAGCCAACGGTACGGACGGATACCAGGCCTATCAGCTCAACGCCATCGGTGCGCAGTATACAGCAACAACCCCCGGTCTGTGCTACTATTTCGAGAACCGGCAGAAAACGGGATGGGACCGATTCCTGCCTGCAGCCGGATTGGTAATTTGGAGAGTGGACTATGACGAATTGAGGTGGAAGAACAATACGCCAAACAATACCGCCAATGACCCTCACTATACCGTCGTTTGCTCAAACGGCACGAAAGTCGGTTCATCGAACGGGCGAGGCAATGTGTTCCCATACAGCACTTCAAGCAAGACTATCGATTCATGGGAAGAAGTGGCAAGCAAACCGCTGAAGAACATCCGTCAGAGTGGCGGCATCGTTACGCTCGATTACATCCGCGCAGGTAAACCGGCATTGAAACTGATGGATAAAGGAACTGTAGTCATCATCCGAAATGGCTTTATGTACGACATAAGCGGGCGTTTAATAGGACAAGTGGAAAATGAAAATAATTAGTTATAACCTCAATGGAATTCGCTCAGCAATAAACAAAGGACTGCTTGAATGGCTGGCGACGGAAAATCCGGATGTATTTTGCATCCAGGAGAGTAAAGCACAGCCGGACCAGATCGATGTGATGGCGATGCAGGAACTGGGCTACCGCAGTTATATTCATTCTGCGGAGAAAAAAGGTTACTCAGGCGTGTGCATCTTCACCAAAAGCGAGCCGGACAAAGTGGTGGCAGGTATGGGGAATCCCAAATACGACCGCGAAGGACGCGTGCTTCGTGTCGATTTCGGCGACCTGACCATTGTGAATGCCTATATCCCCAGCGGTACGACGGGCGATGTGCGTCAGGAATTCAAGATGGAGTTCCTGGAGGATTTCTTGGTATGGGTGAACGAGTTGCGTAAAGAGCGCCCGAACATCGTAATTTGCGGAGATTATAACATCTGCCATAAACCCATTGACATTAACCACCCGGAGCGGCAGATCGGAGTGTCAGGATTCCTGCCCGAAGAGCGCGAATGGATGGACCGCTGGGAAGCAAGTGGGTTGGTGGATAGTTTCCGTGTATTCGACCAGAGCGCCGAGCGGTACAGCTGGTGGAGTTGGCGTGCTGGAGCAAGAGCCAGAAACGTAGGCTGGCGCATCGATTACCTATGGGTAAGCGAGAGTTTGAGAAACCGACTGCAGGACGGAAAGATTTTAACAGAGGCAGTACATAGCGATCATTGCCCCGTGATGGTAGAAATAGACTAATATGGATAAACTCAGGACAGAACATCTGGTAAAACGCTACGGTAAACGCACCGTAGTGGACGACGTGTCTATCGAACTGAAGCAAGGCGAGATAGTAGGTCTGCTGGGGCCAAACGGAGCCGGCAAGACCACCACATTCTATATGACGACGGGTTTGGTGGCTGCCAATAACGGTAAGATATACCTTAATGATCAGGACATCACCTCCTACCCCATGTACAAGCGCGCGAAGATGGGTATCGGTTACCTTCCGCAAGAGGCCAGTGTCTTCCGTAAAATGACGGTAGAAGATAACATCCGATCGGTGCTGGAGTTGACAGATTTCGACGAAGCATACCAGAAAGAGAAACTGGAGCAACTCATCAAAGAGTTTAACTTGGCGCATGTACGCAAAAACTTAGGCGACCGCCTCAGTGGCGGCGAGCGCAGACGTACAGAGATTGCACGGTGCTTGGCTATCGAGCCGAAATTCGTTATGCTGGATGAGCCTTTCGCCGGCGTGGACCCGATTGCCGTGCAGGAGATTCAAGATGTCGTTTGGCGGCTTAAGGATAAGAACATCGGCATTCTCATCACCGATCATAATGTGGATGAGACACTCATGATTACCGACCGCGCGTACCTGCTTTTCGAAGGCAAGATTCTATTCCACGGTACGCCGGAAGAGTTGGCAGCAAACCCAGTGGTACGGCAGAACTATTTAGGTCGAGATTTTGAGTTAAAACACAAGACGAGAGTGGATTAATGGTTATGGGTTACAGATTACAGGTTATAGGGTTTATTCTTTGCGCAGCCTTCCTCTTCGGTTGTCAGAATGCGCCGGACGTTCAAGTGGCGACACAGGAATGCGCAGCCATGCCTGCAGGCCGAGCGAGTGCGTGTGCATGTTCGCTGGACGGCAAAGGCTATGTATTCGCCGGACGCGAGGGAGGGCGATATAAGAATGACCTATGGCAATACGACCCATTGACAGACAGCTGGACAGACTTGGGGGCATCGCCCATGAAACCGCGCGTGAATGCCACCATTGTGGCTGCAGACGGTTTGCTCTATATGGGTTTGGGCTATGCCGGAAACGGCATCTATCGAGATAGTTCGTGTTTGCAAGACTGGTGGAGTTATGCTCCGTTAACAGGAGAGTGGACGCGGATGGCAGATTATCCAAACGGCAACACCGTGGCTTGTGTTGCCTATGCGATGGGCGAGAAGATCTATGCTCTCTATGGGTTCGGGAGTAAGCAGACCCGACAGATTTGCATTTATTCGCCCGCAAAGAACACTTGGCAGGAATTACCGGACAATTCTAACCGTCCCCGGCAGCGTTTTGGAGAACGTGCGGCACTTCACGACGGCATGTTATATTTCGGAACCGGGTACACGACCGATGGCAGCATGCGCGACTGGTATGCAGCGGACATCGAGCAAGACCGTTGGACGTCACGCAAGTCTATTCCCGGCAAAGGGCGTGAGTTTACAGCATGCGCTAATACGAAACAATATGTCTATCTATTTGGCGGACGGTATTTCAGCGGAGAGATGACAGGAGGAGAAGTATTCGAGAGCTATATGCGCTACGCGCCGGACAAAGACCAATGGGAATGGTGCGGCAAGATGCCATGCGGCAGAGCTGAGAACCAGATAGCATTCAGTATTAACGGCAAGGTCTATTTCGGTCTGGGCGAGAACGAAAAGGGCGACGCAGTTAACAAATTATACTGCATTGAAGAATAAAATCGGACATATTGCTATACTCTTGCTTGTTGCCATAAATGCACAAGCCTGGGGCTGGTGGCCGCTACCAATGGCAGAGCCGGACCATAACCGCGACACGCTGTGGTATGTAGGCGGTGTGAGCGCTGTCAGCTCATCTGGCACTCAGGCTCCGTCGCTGCTATGGCACAACACAGACGGCGAAATCAGCGACCTTCCGCATGGCGGAAACATACAATTGGGTATCATCAAGCCCGCTACTCGCCCCAACAGGTGGTTCGACTACGATTTCGGGGCTGTATTGAGCGGACGTATTGCCGGTTCGCAACTATCGGCGACGCCGAAGGAGATAAAAGGTACCGGTTATTTCAGTCAACTCTACGCCCATGTGCGACTGTATATTGTTGATATCACGGCCGGTATCAAGCCTATGCGTTTAGGCCCAGGCGATAGTGAACTGAGCAGTGGACACCTATTATTTTCTCCTAATGCCCACCCTATTCCGCGCATCAGTATAGGCTTTGAACGCTGGACTCCGATACCCGGTTTATTCGGATATGTAGAGGTACGAGGCGGTTTGATGCATGGATGGTTAGCCGACAATTCGGAAATAGCCCAAGGCACCTTGTTGCACTATAAATTCATCGGAGGCCAATTGGGCGGAAAACTGCCTGTGAATGTGTCGTATGAATTTCATCATGTTGCTCAATGGGGCGGTTATTCCACGGTTTATGGCGATTTAGGCAACGATTGGAATGCCTACTGGAATGCCTTTATGGTCCGCTCCGGCGGCACGATGGCCAATGACCAGATTAACGCACAAGGTAATCATATCGGATTCCAGCAGTTAGCGCTGGATGTGAAAGGCGAAGGGTGGAAAGTGAGTGCATACTGGCAATGCCTGAGCGAGGATGGTCCGATACATTTCATGTGCTACGGCCGAAACATGAAGGATGGTTTATGGGGCGTAAATATGACACAAACACATTGGCCTTTTATCAGCGGGTTTACATATGAGTTCCTTCAGACAACCGACCAAGCAGGTCCATGGCATGACCGCGACGGAGTGGTATATGGTGGAGCGGACGGTTACTACGGGAATGGTATCTATACGCAAGGTTGGAGTTATTTCGGGCGCATCATCGGTTCGCCCTTATTAAGTCTAAGTAACAATCGTGTAATGGCTCATCATGTGGGTGTGAAAGGCGATATTTTCGGTTTTCGGTACCGCATGATGGTTAACCATGCAGACAATTACGGCCGATATGGCGCACCGAAACGAACGCGTAATACGGCATTTTTGCTAGAAGTAAAGAAAGTGGTACCGCAAGCATGGAACTTGGAATTCGGAGTATCGTTAGCCGGCGATTTCGGAGACCAGTACGGTAACTGCTTCGGCGCAATGGTAACTATTCGTAAACAAGGAATTATTACATCATGGTAAATATGAATTTTGTAGAGACAAGCAATTCCATTTTCGCGCAAGCTGTTCGGGATTATCACCGGACAGATGATGTGGATACGCCGATTCAAAACCCTTATCCGGCAGGTACGATAGAGCACGATCTGTATCTCAAGAACTGGATTGATACCGTACAATGGCATCTGGAGGATATCATTCGTGATCCACAGATTGAGCCGACAGAGGCATTGACCATCAAGCGGCGAATTGATAAGAGCAATCAAGAGCGAACGGACTTGGTAGAGCGAATAGATAGTTATTTCTGGGAGCAGTACCATCATGTAAAACCGCAAGCGGATGCACGTATCAACACGGAAAGCCCGGCATGGGCAATAGACCGTCTCAGTATTCTGCATGTCAAAATATGGCATATGCAAGAACAAGTGGAGCGCACGGATGTGAGCGCAGAGCAACATGAGAAATGCGTAGCAAAAATGGCGGTGCTGAATGAGCAGTTGAACGATATGACTACTTCTATAGGGCAATTATTGGACGACTACGCAAGCGGCAAGCGGATTATGAAAGTATATCGCCAGATGAAGATGTACAACGACCCGACGATGAATCCTGTGCTTTACGGCAAAAAATGAAACGCCTGCTTGTCATACGGTTTTCAGCTTTAGGCGATGTGGCGATGCTGGTGCCTGTAGTGCGTGCAACGGCAGAGGAGCATCCGGAATTGGAGATAACAGTATTGTCACAATCACGCATGGCGGATTTATTTGCAGGCATGCCTGCGAATGTGCAGTTTATGGGTGTGGACCTTCAAAAGATGTCTCTGCAAGATATAGTTAAGGCCTTGGGAGCATATGATTTTGTGGCAGACATGCACGGCGTTTGGCGTTCCTGGTATATCGATTTGCGTATGTGGCTGCGGGGCGCGAAAGTGCGAACAATTCGAAAAGGACGCTTTGCGCGTTTTTTATTCACGCACGGCTTGAGACATAATCCGCTTCAGCATAGCACGACATTGTACTATAGGGTGCTGTATTGTCTAGGATTAGTCCGAGTTGCCTCCGAGATGAGTCCGATAAGAGTCCGACCCGATTCCGAGAAAAATGGTATAGGCATTGCGCCCTTTGCAGCACATAAAGGTAAGCTGTATCCATTGGAGCGGATGGAACAAGTGGTAGCAGCGCTGAGTGCAAAAGGCGAGAGCGTTGTGTTGTTTGGCAGTAAGACAGAGTCGGAAATACTGGAGCAATGGGCGAAGAAGTATAAGGGCGTTACGTCCATCGCGGGTAAGACGAATTTGGGCGATGAATTGGAGCGGATGAGCAAACTTCGCGTGATGGTGAGCATGGATAGCGCAAATATGCATCTGGCTTCGCTGGTCGGAACACGGGTTGTTTCTATATGGGGAGCCACACACCCGGATGCCGGTTTCTTAGGAATCGGGCAGAGCGAGAACGACTGCGTACAGAGAGACTTGAAATGCAGACCATGTTCTATTTACGGCAAGCGTAAGTGCAAGTATGGCGATTACCGTTGCCTGGATATAAAGTCGGAAGAAATCGTGGCGAAAATATGAAGATTGTTATCCATCCGAAATATGAGTTTTTGCGTACGTGGTTGGAGCAGTTACCGGCGACGTTTGAGCAACAAGGCGAAGTGATTTACGAAGAACGAAATCAGATTCGTCGGATGACAGCGGATGGTCTGCAAGTGGTCGTGAAACGGTTTCATACGCCAAACATTATTAACCGAATTGCATATACATTGCTTCGCAAGCCTAAGGCAAGACGAGCCTATGAGAATGCGTTGGAACTGAAAAAAAGAGGCATATGCACACCTGAACCGATTGGCTATTTGCTATGCGGGAACGGGTTACTGAAAGAATCGTATTTGGTTACTTTGCAGAGTGACTTGACGCACACATTCTATGATTTCCGAGACGGAAAGATAGCCGGCAAAGAAGATTTGATTGAGGCTTTTGCGCAATATGCCGCTTCGCTGCATAACCATGGCGTATTGCATAAAGATTTCTCGCCTGGGAATATCCTATACGGGCAAAAAGAAGGCACATGGCAATTCGAGTTGGTGGACATCAACCGTATGCGATTTGGGTATGTATCGCCTAAAGAAGGCTGTTACAATCTTTGCCGGTTATGGGGAAAGAGTGATTTCTTTGAAACGCTGTGCCCTGTATATGCGAAGGCAAGAGGCATCGATGAGGCGCAGTGCCTGGCATGGATACAAGAGGGTCGAAAACGATTTTGGGCACACCATGCGCACGAGCATTTCGTAACCGATGACACTTTCTCTGTTGGGATTATCATCTCTGCTTACAACAAACCGGAATGGCTGGAAAAGGTATTCTGGGGTTTGATGGTACAAACACATCCGGCGGATGAGATTATTGTGGCAGATGACGGTTCAGACGAACGGACAGCGGCGCTGGTGAAACGCTACGCGGACAAGTTGCCGCTGCAGCATGTATGGCAGGAGGATAAAGGATTTCGCAAGACGGAGATTTTGAACAAAGCGGTGCTGGAAGCGAAAAGCGAGTATCTGATTTTCATGGATCAGGACGTAGTGCCCCGTAGAGACTTCGTTAGTCAGCACTACCGTCATGCAGTCAAAGGACGCTTTATCTCCGGTGGAGCAGTCATGTTATCAAAAGAACTGAGCGAAGTGCTGACAAAAGAAGATATCCAAACGGGCAAAGCATTTGATATAACGTGGCTGACGCAACATGGGATGGCCTGGAACTGGAAGATGAGCAAACTATGGCGCAATGCGTTCCTTTGCCGAATGATGAACATATTAACTCCGACCAAGGCATCATGGAATGGCAATAACGCCTCGACATGGCGGGAGTATATTATTCGCGCTAACGGATTTGACTCGCGTATGCGTTACGGCGCGGAGGATAGAGAGTTTGGGCAACGGTTGGAAAATGCAGGAATACGCGGTATTCAGTTACGTTACGGCACGCCGTTATTGCACTTATATCACGAACGTCCATACCGCAATGAGGAAGACTGGAACAAGAACAAAGCCATCTGGCGTGAGACGAAGCAACAACAACTGACGAAAACAGCATACGGCATCCAATGAAAGCAACACTCATCATATCAGTCTATAAGGACACGCGCGCATTGAGAGCCGTGTTAGACAGCCTTAAACGTCAGACGGAACAGGATATTGAACTTATCATCTCCGAAGACGGCGAAGATGCACAAATGGCAGCTTTTATCAAGAGTTACAGTTTCACGTGGCCGATGCAACACCTTACACAACCGGACGAAGGATGGAGAAAGGAACGAGCATTGAACCGTGCTGTAGTGGCGGCGAAAAACGACTGGTTGATCTTCATTGACGGCGACTGCGTGTTACATCCACGGTTCATAGAGTGGCATGTACGACTTCAACAGCGCGGTGTGATGTTGGCCGGAAAGCGTGTAAAATTAAATCCTGCGTTGAGCGAACGATGCATGCAAGACAAGAAAATATGTTTATGGCCGTATTTGGTTTGGCATCGCGGCTGCCGCTATGTAGAAGAGGCATTTTACTGCGGCTTAGCAAAGTGGTTAAGACGGTCCGTCAAACATTTGCTAGGCAGCAATATGTCCATGTCACGCGCGGATTTAATGGCTATTAATGGATTTGACGAGAACTATACGTTGCCGGCAACGGGAGAAGATTATGATATCGAATGGCGGATGATTGCCTGCGGTGCGAAGATTGTGTCACTTCGCAATCTCGCCGTACAATACCATTTGTATCATAAAGAGAACTGGCATGAACAAGAAGAGAATATGCGGTATTGCTGCGAACAGCAAGCAAAAAACGAATATATCTGTAAAAATGGGATAAACAAATGAAACCGGACATCAGCATAATCATCGGTTTTTACAACAAGATAGATTTGTTGGAGAAAATACTGGAAGCCCTGCGGTTGCAGCGCTTGCAGAATTTTGAAGTGGTCATTGCTGATGACGGTTCGAATGAAGAGGTCGTTGAGCGCATCCAGGCATTGCAAGCTGTTTCTCCTTTCCCGATACAACATGTATGGCATGAAGACAAAGGCTGGCGCAAAAACCGTATTCTAAACAAAGCGGTGGTAACGGCACAAGGCGACTACCTGATATTCATTGACGGCGACTGCATCCCAGACCCGCATTTCGTAGAAGACCACTATACGGAGCGGAAGAAACGCACAGTGGTAAGCGGTCGGCGTATACTAATGGGTTCACGCGCAACAGCATATCTGCTCAGTTGTCCATTAACCAAACAGCGCTTCGGATGCGGACTATTCCTGGCACTGCTGTCCGACACTTTACACGGCTACAAAACACGTATGGAACATATGATTCGCATACGCAGTGGGTGGATAAGACGGCTGTTTATCAAGGACTATGAGCGGTTCATCTTAGGATGCAATTTCTCGATGTATAAGGAAGACCTGTTGGCCGTCAACGGATTCGACGAACGGTTTGAGCACCCCGGTTACGGTGAAGACATCGACTTGTGGAACCGTCTAACACGAGCAGGAATCCGGTCGTTTTCCAGAAAAGGACTGCTGATTCAATACCACTGCTGGCATCCCCGTTTTGACACAAACTACGCGCCCAACAAGCAGTTGCTGGAGGAAAACACACAACAGAACGTCACTTTTACGCCTTTCGGCATCGTACGTGCGTGAGATGCCATGCAAATAGCATCATTGCGATAAACTGCGGATGAAAATGCAGTCCGACAGGTTCTGTCATTGCCTGCAGGAAAAGTGCTACGAGGAAAAGCCATAAGAAAAGGCGATTCTCTCCACTCGGTATCATAGCACCTGTCACAAAAAGCATGCAGAGCAGAATAACCCCAATGATGCCTACCGCCAGCCAATACATAAGGAAAGCATTGTGCGGATGATGAGTTTGCATTGTTTTGCCCTGCAGTGCAAAATCAGAAATGCCGTAAATAATCGGTTCTATATAGCCGGCATACATAGCAGAGTCAGTATATGCCTCCTCCACAAATTGCTCACTAAGCGTTGAGAACCCATATCCGAATATTGGTTTTTTCTCTGCCATACGCACCGAATAACCCCACACTACAAATCGCGGTTCGGATGCGAAGTACTCATGTGACATTCGCGGTCGTTGGTACATAGTCACCAGAGACAATAGGAGCAGGACTACTGCACAAGCGATGCCTATATAGCGGTTGCGGCTATATAAAAGGTAGGTTATTCCGACACTCACAATGATGAGCGATGTGAACATTCCTATTCGGCCGTCAGAGATCCATATTACACCCCACGCCAACACCATTGCTACCGACAGGAGGATTTTCTGCCACCACTGCTTCAATGAACGGAAGGTAGCAAATCCCAAGATGAGTGCCGTGTTGACGTACAGGTTCATCACCATGTGGGAATTGATATATTTATTATGCAGACATGACATTCGGTCCAAACCCTGCATATATTCAAATTCAGCAGTACCAAAATACAAATAACCGCAATGCACCAACATGAACAACGATGCCGCCAGCATAGTACATGTAACATACCACAGGCGTATTTTGTCTGTCGCACCAAGCAGGCCGACGATTCCTACAAACAGGAACCAGTGATGACAACTGAGTTGAGACCAATAATAGGAGGTTGGCGGTGTCGCATCAAAAAGTTGACGTATCGGCAGCATTGCCCACAGGGCTATCATCACCACATAGACCCATTTGCTTGGTGTCCATTTCCATACTTTCCATTGTTGATTAAAGATGAGGTACAGGATATAGCCCGTCAACATCACAATGCAAGCTATGCGCTGGTATGCCGACCAGCCGTATGGTATCGAACTTATCACCATCAGAAAACCGATGATGGAAATCCATTGGCATATGTCATTTAGTTTTTTCATTCTTTATGAGATTGTAGTCCTACGGACAAGGTTAGCAATAGGCCGCGCGGTGTGCAGAGGCTGAGTGGATAGCGATGAGTGGTGCCATCAACGCCGGTTGCCCCATCATACCAGAAACAATACTCGTTCAACTCCGTAGCAAAGTCCCAAATATTATAGCATACAGCCTGCACAGAGAAAGGCACGCCGCGGATGAGTCCGCGGTATTTGAGGCGCAAGTCGAAATTAAAGAACGAGTCCGTGCGTTTTCCGAAATTGCCGTCCGCGACATTGATACCCCGGCTATAGCCATTCCAGATAATCGCCTGCGAGTGCCCTGCATCATCGGTGTCCAGGTACGTGCAATACGACGTGAAAGGCGTGCCGTCGCGGAACTTTCCGCTCAAACTCAGTTGCCAGTTCTCCGTGATATTCACGCCCAGTTGCAGGCGGGCAATATAGGCTCTGTCTTGGTTCAGGCGTCCGAGAGAGCGGATGGACGGATTCGTTTGGCCTTTGTTGGTTTCGACGAGCGGCATATTCGGTGAAGCAGAGGATTCGGTGAGCATTTGTATATCCTCTGTCTGCACACCATTTCCAAGCGCAGAAGCACCGGAAACGCACTCGCTCTGCCAACTGAACGAGACGAACACCTTCTTGCCGTGATAAGCATACTTTACCACATTGGAAACAAAAAACGGTGTATTCGTGACGCCCGTTCCTGTCAGCGTTGCCTGTGCTACATCATAATAGCGTTCCTGCGGTTTCATCCGATATATTTCTCCGACGACTTCATAACTATCGGAGGACTCAGGAGCCAAGCGCACCGACCAAAGATTATAGTATTTCTTGAAACTCGACAAGATACTTATCTCATGCCGACCGATGGTAAAGATAATCGGTACATCGACTGCCACGTACTGCGGTTGCCAAAGACCTTTTGTCAATCGATGGTAATGTCCGCCAGTCGTGGTGAGAAGTACGTTTGTGCCTGCATAATACACTTCGCCGCTCATATAATCATCGCTCAAGAAGCGGACCTGCTCATAGGTATACGGGATGCGGTAGTTAGCCACGATGATATCCGCTTTAAACCAACGTACAGGCTCAAAATGAATATCCACTTTGGCTTCCCAAGATGGTTTAAACACCGGCTTTCCGCGCAGCAGGATTCCATCCATCGTGGCAGACAAGGAACCTCGCAGGCGAAGCCAAGAGAGCACCAGATAGTCGGCTTCTACGGAGAAGGTATTCTCCAGCATTCCAGCAGTAAAGGCCCGCGAGTGCCAATAGTAGTCATACAGCGGGACCGGTGACATGTTATGGCCTTGGAAACAGGCGGTATTGGTCCATGTATTCTGCGCTGGTACGAAAGAGAGCATTGAATTATAACTATCCAGATGCAGCCGCAGCCATGGGAGAATGGTGTAGCGATAGTCCAAAGCCCAGTTCAGTTCATGCGTGTGCCCGTCCGGATACCACGGGTCAAAGGCTTCTCCGTCCACATCGAGCACATTACGCTCGAACTGCAAGTCACGGTGCCGGTCACGCCGCAAAGCGTACGTCAGACCTGTTGTAAGAACGCCATTGCTTCCGAAATCCTTATTCCCGTAGAATGAAAAAGAATGATTGAGTTGCCGTGCCGCCTCGTTTTCATTATAGCCAAACTCGCTGTAAGCATCAGCACGATAACCAGCACGAATGATATAAAACAATCCATCGAAAACGCTGTTGGGCGCAATTGGCAGTTGTCCATCCAGTTGCACATGATAATAATCGGCGTCATATGTACCGCAAATACCATTATAATCATAGCGTAACTGACGCCGCATGCCATAATCGGCATAAACATGCTGGGTATACCAACGTCCCTTAGCCGGGATACCGAACGTGACATCTGCATGTCCGGCACCGATGATATGCTTGCGTGAGTTGAGAGGGGCATCGTTGTAGCGTCTCTTGATTGCGGAGTTGCCTTCCTGTAACTCCTGCAGCCACTTGGCAGATATACTATAACCGCCAACGTTTCCTCCCTGTCCGGAGACACGCACTTCGTACGGCCGTAGGGTATCTGCCGTCCAATATACTGCTCCGCGATTATAGTCAATCGCCATCGAATGAACGAACATATCCGGTGTATAGAGCGCATCGCCCGCCTCGGTACGGCTGTCCACACGGAAATTATTGATGTAGTATTTGTTCCATCGGTACGAATTACCATTGATAGAGAATATCAGCGGCTCCGGTGTTGCCCATTCACCGGTTGTCTCCACTTGATAGACCGATACATCGCTGTTATTATCCAAATAATGACGAAGTTCTCCCCATTGGTACCACTCCCGGAACCATTCGCTACTCACAGAGTCCACACCCATATTCGTCACCGCAAAGAGAGGTAACGAGAGGCCGAAGGCAAGTATGGCAATGAGAGCGCGTTTCACGGGCGAGGTTTGAGAATATTGATATTATATGCCAATCCGATACGTATCTGGTGGAACGGATAATCTTTAATTCCCCATTGGTACTGGATAAAGGGTTCGAATCCTTTAATATGACCGGCTGCACGCACTTTGAGAACCATCGGCGCATCGCCATAACGCTCCCATCCGACATAGCCTCCCCACTCTACTTGTGCAGAGAAATGCTCATGGTTCAATTGCGCTTGCAGACCATACATGACCGCATCGTTCTGACGAGTTTTATCCGTTTGCCAGCAGAGAAAGCCTACCGAACCGGCAAAGCGCATAGATACTTGTTGGGCCGGTATGGTTTGTCCCATAGTCAAATCAAAGAAATAGCCAGGACTGTCAAAATGACGTTTTCGCGCAGACTGCTCACCACTGGCGGTCTTGACGCCTACGCGGATTGTCATCTGCGGAATATATTTTGCTTTCTCACCTTTGAACCATTCGTTATGCAGCACCTGAACGTCCGTAGATAGATAAACATCGCCGGCTCCGCTTCCAGTGCCATCGGCTTGGTTGTACCACTCATACACCGGCATCCAGACGGAGAGGTTTGCCCATCGTGTGAACAGAGGAACTCGCACACGCGCGAATAGGTCCGCCGTCTTGTCGCCATTATACCCAAAGTAGCCGTCCGCTGCCAGAGACACACGCAGTTGCGAAGAAGTCAGACCATCCGACATATCAATAACCGGCAACGCGTTAGGCCCGTAAAAAGCCGGCGCCACACCTGTAGGCGTGAACGCGAACGAGAAAGAGGCACTCGCCAGTAGCAAGACCATCAAGATATATTTATGCGCGGAAGGTAAAGACATAATTCATGGTAAAATTCCAAAGGGTGACACAGCCGATGGCAATCAGCTTGCTGAGATAGAAATTAAGATGCAGCCGTTCGTGCAAGAGGTAAATGATAGTATTGTTGATGCCCAGACCAACAATGGCAATGATCACAAACGAGACATACTCACGTGCCACTGCCTCACTTTGACTCTGGAAAGTCCACAAGCGATTCCAGATATAATTATTGGTGGCAGCCAAAACGAAGCCCAGCGAATTGCTGAGATATTTATTCCAGCGGAACTTCTCCTTGCAGAGCCATGTGACCCCAAAATCGACAATCATACCGCTGCAGCCAACGATGCCGAAACGGACAAAACGCATCAATATGGTCCACCAAGCACTATTCACGCAAATCCTCCTCTGTCAATTGAGGTACAATATATACTTTTCCTTTCCTTCTCACGCAAGCCGGTTTTCCCAGCAGTTCGCGCTCGAGGTGCAAGAGATCGTATTGGGTGTAACGGTCACCAGCATTTCGCACGAGCACTGCTTCGTCATTATAAAAGAATCTATACAGCGAAGGCGCCTGGAACGATCCATCAAAGACGACAGGCTTGCCATCCGCTTCTTCGTGCAACTGTTCGTAGAAGGCTTGCTTGTGCGCCAAACCTGTCTGCGCAGGGAGGATATTGAGCATCAGAATAACCCGCGCAACGAGTATCAAACCTACGCAGGTGCTCAATGCTATTTTCCATCCGCGCTGCCAAACGCTTTTCTCTTCGGTCAGAAGGATGATGGCAGGGATAGAGGAAGCGATGGTCCAATGCGGTTCCACATGGCCGCGGAAAGACATCAGCAGAAAGAAGATCTGCATCCCCAGTATTGTGCAAGCGGCAGAGCGGCCGAACGCGTCTCCACGGCTTATCTGCCATATGCTCAGCCATATCATGAGTATCCAAACAACGGGATTGAAGACAGCCCATTGGTTGGGTATGAACTCAAAGGTATAGAGCGAC
>ONGK01000012.1 GCA_900317345.1 uncultured Bacteroidales bacterium
CTGGAAGGGGAACGAGCCAATCAAATTGCCATCGCAGAAGAAGTCAATGGTATAGAATCCTTTCTGCGCTTTCTGCTCCTCATCCAGCGGGCAATAACAGCTGCCTTCATATGCCTCGCCCGTATACTCTATCTCCTGCATCATCGAATACGGCACCTCGCCGCTCTCAAAAGCGAAGAGTTTGTCCTCGCTCTCGCCGATGAGAACTCCTTCCGGCGTTATGACGCGCGCATAGAGGCTCTTTATGCCCGGAGGACAGGTGATATTTTTGGCAATTACATAGTTGAATTGCAGCTTGCGAATACTGCTCGCCATTTTGGTCTTTCGGTCGTTCTTGTTCAGCGTTATCACTGCGCAAGAAGCCACCTCCAGCATCGATGCACGCGTCACAGTTTCAGTCAGTTGCGCGTTAGCTGTAGATAGTTGCGTATTCTGCTCTCTCACCACCCTGTTCTCCGCGCGGAATTTCTGGTTCTCCTGCGTGAGGCGGGCGTTGGTGGCATTTAGGCTGTCTATCTGGCGGACATAATCTTTCATCACCGAACGGACGGTAGCCAGCTCTTTCTTCAACTCCGCTATACGGCGGGCATTGGAAGCCTTGGTCTGACGCAGTTCCTCCAGCAAATCCTGCACACGCTGCTGCTCACGGCTCAATAAATCCTGCAGGCTGTCGTTGCGGATATCCATCTGCTGATAGCCGTCAAACTGGATGGCGAGGTCTTCATATTCCTCCTCCAGTTCCTCTTTCTCGATGGCCATCTGCTCCACCAATTCGGTTAACTCCTGCCGCTGGTCCAAATTCCACCACACCAAACCGCCGATAACCAGTAATAGTACGGCGAGAATGATATATACTACTGACTTTTTCATTTTTGTCTTTTGTCTTTTGTCTTTAATCTATAATAACGGTATCGCTTTTTCCAATTGATTACTTCTGCTGCCTTTGAGCAGAATGGTATAGCCCTCCAGCGGCTCTTTGCGCAGATGTTCGCACAGCGCCTCCACATCGTCGAAAACGGGGTACGGAGCCGTAGTATCTTTGTATTCTTCGCCCACCAGCAGCACTTTGTCCGCCTTGCGCTCCAGGAGCATATTGACGATATTCTGATGCTCTAAATGGGTATATTCGCCCAATTCACGCATAGCGCCGAGGATAAAGCATTGGCTTTGGCCTTGGCTGGCCGTAAAGGCATTGATAGCCGCTGTCATCGAGGTCGGGTTCGCGTTGTAGGCATCCACAACCACGGTATTACGCTCGGTCTGCATAAGCTGCGAGCGGTTGTTGGTCGGCACATAGCTGCATATCGCCTCGCGGCAGTCCGGCACAATCCACTCCAAACACATGCCAATAGCAAAGGCTGCAGCGATGTTCTCTTGGTTATAATCGCCCACAAGATGTGTCTCCGACACTTTTATCGGGCACTCCGAAGCTCGATAGCGATAGAGATATACCTCCACCTTTGAATTAGGGATAGTTACCGTGTTGTACCAATGATGCAGGTTGAATTTCGAGCGCTTAATCTTACGCCCTTTGGGCAAGCGCTTCTCCAGCATTTTGCGCAGAAACGGATTATCATCATTGATGAAAATCGTTCCGCCGTGGGCTATCATCCAATCATAGAGTTCGCTACTATCTCTACCAGCTCTTTGATATCGCCCGGATGGGAAGCACCCATCTCGATAATCGCCACTTCATGCGCGCGCGTTATACTTAATAAGGTAAGCGGCACACCGAGCTGGTTATTGAGGTTGCCTTGGGTGTAGCAGACCTTAAATCGCTTGCTAAGCACCGCCGCCGTCAGCTCTTTGGTGGTCGTCTTTCCGTTCGTTCCGGTGATGGCAATAACGGGGATATCCAGCTGTCTGCGCCATGCCCGCGCCAAATCCTGCAATTCGGCCAACGCGTTCTCGCCGCAGATGACGTACTCCGCGCCGGCTGCTTTGGCCTGGTCCACGAAGTCATTTCCGTCAAAATGCTCGCCCTTGAGCGCAACGAAGACGCAGCCTTTCGTCACTTTGCGGCTGTCGGTCGTCACGTTCATCGCATCTTTGCCTTCTATCAAAAAACTCCAATCCATAATTCTTTTCGTTTGAGCGTGCAAAGGTACTGCTTTTTTTTTATATACACAAGCGAAAAGCGTATTTTGAATGCTTTTCCGCGTTTTCTATGAGATATCGCGCACGATGACTTGCGAACCTCGGACCACAAAAGTAACCGTATAGCCCGCATAATCCAGCTTATATTCGCGGTCCGGATTGTCTTGATAACCCGGCCGCGGATCTTGGCTTAAAATATACGAAATATCTTCTATTACTTCTCTCGGTATCGAATGCTGGTCTTCTCGTAGGCAACTCGGAGGCGAAGGCAGTCCAATTACCTCTAAAGTATAATCCTTCGCACCCTCCGCAAAGCCGTTTTTGGCATCCTCATGGCTGTCCGAAAAACTCAAATACGGCTTGATATCATAAATCGGCGTGCCGTCCAGCAAATCGGCTCCGCTCACCAGCAGTTCCAACCGGCCGCCTTCTTTGACTACTTTTAGCAATCGTACGCTGCTCAGTCCCAGCGGATTAGGCCGAAACGGCGAACGCGTGGCAAAAACACCCATCCGTTTGTTTCCGCCCAAGCGCGGCGGACGAACCGTAGGACTCCAGCCTTCATTCGCGCTAAATCCCCAAATCAGCCATAGATGACTGAATTCCTCGATGCCGCGCAGCGCCTCAGCCACACTGTAGTCCGGCTCAAAAACGATACGCGTCACTATCGGACTTTCGTCTCTACTCTGACGCGGAATGCCGAACTTGTCCGTGTGACCATTTCGGGCGTAGGCAATAGTTTTTAGAGTGGTATTATTCTCCATATGACAGCAAAAACACCGCAAAATTACACTTTTTTTGCTAAAAATGCAAGAAAAATACAAAAAAATTTGTGTATATCAAAAAAAAGCAGTACTTTTGCACCCGCTTTCGTCCGAAGAGCATTTTTTATGCCCCTTCCGGCGGAGGCCAGTTTCCCCGATTAGCGGGGACACTTCCGGGTGCCATAGCTCAGTTGGTAGAGCAAAGGACTGAAAATCCTTGTGTCCCTAGTTCGATTCTCGGTGGCACCACCAAAAAGACTTTCACATCTGTGGGAGTCTTTTTGTTTTATGTAAAAAAATTGTGCAAAAATTTGCATATATGCAATTTTTGTAGTATCTTTGCACTCGAAATGAAAAAGTTTCGCTCTCTCGGTGGGTCGGACGCTGAATAGGGGTAGGAAAACAAAAGAAGCACCCACGACCTGCGTAAGTGCTTCTGCGCTCCCTCTAGGACTTGAACCTAGGACCCCCTGATTAACAGTCAGATGCTCTAACCGACTGAGCTAAGGAAGCTCGATTTGTGCTCCCGTTTTTCGAAAGCGGGTGCAAAAGTACTGCTTTTTTTTGATATATGCAAATTATTTGCGAAAAAAATGAGTCTGACAGTGTACTTTTTTGAAAAATATAGCCTACAAGGCGCTAAAATACACACAAAATGAAAAAAATTTTAGGTTTAGGCAATGCGTTGACGGATATCCTTCTGCAGGTGAGCGAGGATGATTTGCGCGAGCTGGGATTCCCGAAAGGAAGTATGAATCTTATTTCCAAAGACCAGGCGGAGCAGATTCAATACCGCTTCCTGTCGGTACGAAAGAGAATGGTGGCGGGCGGTTCTGCTTCCAACACCATCAACTGCATCGCTTCGCTGGGCGGCAAATCGGCGTTCATCGGCAAAATCGGAAATGACGAAGTCGGCGATTTCTACCGCGAGGACATGATTAAGAATGGCGTCAAACCGATTCTTCTGCTCTCGCAAAACTCGATGTCGGGTTTCTCTATCGTGCTGGTAACGCCCGACGGCGAACGGACGTTTGCCACCTATCTGGGAGCCGCAGCGGAGCTATGCGCAGATGATATATCCAAAGATGCATTCAACGGATATGACATCTTCCATATTGAGGGATACCTCGTGCAGAACCATGATTTGCTGGAGAAATCGCTCCGCCTTGCCAAAGAGGCAGGATGCATGGTATCGCTCGATTTGGCTTCCTATAACGTCGTCAACGAGAACCACGCTTTCCTCAAAGAGCTGGTGAAGAAATATGTGGATATCGTCTTTGCCAACGAGGATGAGTCCTTCGCCTACACCCATCTCAACCCCGAAGAGGCGGTGCAGATGATCGCAGAGCAATGCGATATCGCCGTGGTCAAAGTAGGCAAGAACGGCTCGTATATCCAGCAGGGAAGCAGGCGTCACCACATAGGCGCCATCACCACCAGCTGTACCGATTCCACGGGCGCAGGCGATTTCTTCGCGGGCGGTTTCCTGCATGCCCTCGCAGACGGATTTGATATCCGCCGCTGCGCAGAGATTGGTACGATTGCGGCAGGACGAGTGGTAGAAGTGGTGGGAACCAAGCTTTCAGATGATATGTGGGAGGAGATTCGCCGTATATGCGCGCTCTACCGCGGATTTATGCAGAAATATGATAAGGAGTAGAAAGACAATAGACAATAGACAATAGACAATAGACAAAAGAAAATATGAAATATATCATTCTTCCTTTTTATGTGTTATGGCAATACCTGATAGCGTGGCCGCTGCTATGCCTGCTGACGGTATTTACCGCTGTTTTCACCATTTGCACCGTGCACTGGCGCAATGCGGAGTTTGTGCATAAGGTGCAGCAGTTCTGGTCACGGGCGTTCTTCCGGCTGATGTTCCTGCCCGTTTCCGTAGATGGCGCCGAGCATATCAAACCCGGCCAGAGTTATGTATTCGTGGCGAACCACCAGTCGATGTTCGATGTATGGCTCGTATACGGATGGCTGCCGGTTATCTTCAAATGGCTGATGAAAGCGGAGTTGCGCAAAGTGCCGTTTGTAGGCACCGGTTGCAAAGCCGCAGGGCATATCTTCATAGACCGTCGTAACGCCAAGGCGGCGATGGAGAGCCTCAAAGAGGTGGAGAAACAGCTGGTGGACGGTGTATGCACGGTTATTTTCCCGGAAGGCACACGTTCGCTGAACGGCGAAGTGGGCCGATTCAAACGCGGAGCATTCCAGATAGCGTGGGATTTAGGCCTGCCCGTTATTCCGCTTTCGCTGGACGGATGCTTTGAGGTGCTGCCCAAAGGCAAACCATTCGTCCACTACGCGCCCGTACATATGCACATCGGCGAACCGATTGACTTGAAGCAATTCGCAGACTCCAACGAGGCCATCGAGGCTGTCCGGAATGCCGTCATCGAAGGAAGAAGGGAAAAGCGTTAAACCGTTAATTTGTTAAATCGTTAAACTGATAATACTATGCATTCAGACCCTAAAGATTGTCTCTATTGCACCAACAATGAGACGCTGCATAACCTGATGATTGAAATCGCGCACCTGCGCGTATCGCGTGCTTTCCTCTTCAAGGAGCAGACCTACCACGGCCGTTGCCTGGTGGCGTATGACCAGCATGTGAACGACCTCAATGAGCTGTCCGATGAGCAGCGCAACCTGTTCATGGCCGATGTGGCGGATGTGACACGCGCCATGCAGAAACTGTTCAAACCGGAGAAAATAAACTACGGCGCTTATTCGGACAAACTGAGCCATCTGCATTTTCATCTGGCCCCAAAATATGTGGACGGACCGGATTATGGCGGCACATTCCAGATGAACCCCGGCAAAGTATATCTGAGCGAGGCGGAATATGCCCAGATGGTTGAGGCACTGAGGAAAGAATTAGGCAAATAATGCTTTTCCGGGATATCATAGGCCAAGACGAGACCAAGCGCCAGTTGCGCATGGCTGTGCGTGAAGGGCGTGTGCCGCACGCGCAGCTTTTCACCGGCATATCGGGTATCGGCAAACTGCAACTGGCTTTGGCATATGCGCAATATCTGAATTGCCCGCATCGGACGGACGAAGACAGTTGCGGCACATGCCCCACATGCATGCAATATCAGCATTTGCAGCATCCGGACTTGCATTTCGTCTTCCCGTTGCCCGGCGCAGGCGATGCTTGCGATAATTATCTGGAGCCATGGCGGGAAATACTGCTCAACCGCCGGTATTTCGATCTCGACGATTGGTATCAGACTATCGGCGCAGAGAACAAGCAAGGCCTCATCCCGCAATCGGAGGCACAGGAGATTATCCGTAAACTGAGCCTGAAAGCCTACGGCGAAGGCTATAAGGTGGTCGTCATTTGGCAACCGGAAAAGATGAATACCGTAGCGGCAAACAAATTGCTCAAACTGCTGGAAGAACCGCCTGCAGAAACGGTCTTCCTGCTGGTGAGCGATACGCCGGAGCAACTGTTATCTACAATCTTGTCGCGCGTACAGACGATTCGCGTGCCGCGATTGGATGAAGCAACGATTGCGGCGGGATTGGAGAAAGAAGGCATCGAGCCGGGCAAGGCAAAAGATATTGCCCGCATAGCGAATGGCAGTTACTTAAGTGCGCGAAAGAAAGCGGAAGCGCAGGAGACAGAGCAGCAGGAACTGGCTGATTTCATCGCCCTCTTCCGCGATGCATACACCGTAGGCGTGCTCAAAGACCCGCAGAAAAAATACGAGTCGCTCAAGCGCCTGCGCCAGTGGAGTCTGGATATATCGGCTATAGGGCGCGAGAAGCAGAAGCATTTCCTCCAATACGCCCAGCAACAGGTGCGGGAGAACTACATCCGCAATATAGGCGAAGAGGCGCTCAACTACCAGATGGATGCCGAGCGGGCATTCTCCGCCAAGTTTGCGCCGTTCATCCACAACGGGAATGTCGAACTGATTATGAACCAACTCGACCTCGCCGAACGACAAATAGAACAAAACGGCAACGCGAAGATGATTTTCTTCGACCTTTGCCTGCAAATGATAGTGTTGATTAAAAAACCGAAGATATGAAAAAATATACCGACGGAACAGGACATTACGAACTGGGCGCATCCGCAACAAAGCGCAACTCTGCGCATATGCTGCCCGTCTGCGACTGGTTGAACGACCTGCCTGAGAATACGCAACTGACAGACCTTATCGAGGTGCAATTCAAGAATACCCGAAAAGGCTATTTCCACAATAGTATTCATCTGCCTCTGGAGAAAGGCGTGAAGATAGTGGTGGAGGCCAATCCGGGCTATGACGTAGGCGAAGTGGTTCTGACAGGCAAGCTGGTGGAACTGCAGATGCGCAAGAACCGGATTGACTCGTCCCGATACGAGGTGAGGAACGTACTGCGCATCGCCACCGACGAAGACTTGGAGCGGGCAGCAAAGGCGCATGCACGCGAACAAGAGACGATGATTAAGGCACGAGAACTGGCCAAATCGCTTGGTCTGGAGATGAAAATCGGCGATGTGGAATATCAAGGCGACGGCTCGAAAGCCATCTTCTTCTATATCGCGGACGGTCGTGTCGATTTCCGCCAACTGATAAAGGTATACGCCGAAACATTCCGCATCCGCGTGGAGATGAAGCAAATCGGTGCGCGTCAGGAGGCAGGACGCATCGGTGGAACAGGTCCCTGCGGACGGGAATTATGCTGCTCCACATGGATGATTAATTTCACATCGGTGGGAACGGGCGCCGCACGGCTCCAGAATATTTCGCCCAATCCGCAGAAGTTAGCCGGTATGTGCGCCAAACTCAAGTGTTGCTTGAACTACGAGGTGCCGGTTTACGAAGATGCCGCCAAAGGGCTGCCGGCACGGAATATACAACTGGAGACCAAAGAAGGCACATTCTATTTCTTCGCCTCCGACCCATTGGCAGGCACTGTGACATATTCGTCTGATGAGCATGTGATGGCAAACTTGACCACACTGACAGCGGCTCGCGCATGGGAAATCATCAATATGAACAAGCAAGGCGAGAAACCCGACAATCTGGAGGGCACACGCGCTGTGAGCACCGAGATCGGTTATCAGACCGGGCATGGCGATGTGACGCGCTTTGACAGAAAGAAGAAACATCACGGCCACGGACGGGATAGGAGGGACAAACAATGAGAAAGACCCTATTCTGCCTGCTCGCCGCTATAGCGCTATCGGCCTGCTCCGGCGATATTATCTATAGCCATTTCCATCCCATGATGCCGAACGAATGGCACGCAGACTCGGTGGTCAATTTCGATTACACGATTGAGGATGCCGATGCTTCGTATAGCTTGATTCTCTATGTGCGTCACACTGAGCGCTATCCATACCAGAACATGTGGCTGTTTGTGGAGAATGCCGGCAAGACGGATACGATTGAGTTCTATCTGGCGGATGATAGAGGACGATGGCTCGGAGACCGCCACCACGGTTTCATCGAGATGCCCGTGCTGTATGAAGACGCCAAGCAGTTCGCAGACACCGGTGCGTATCGCCTATCCGTACGACAGGGAATGCGCGAAGAGGAGCTGGAAGGTATTACGGATATAGGTCTTGAGATTAGCAGAAACGAGGAATAATGGGTAAGAACAAATTAAAGAAGTTTGCCGAGATGGAGACGTTTCCGAATGTCTTCCAATGCGGCGCACGGGAGATGCTACCATCCAATCAGGTGCATCCCATGGCGGGGCACTGGCATTCGGATTATTTTCACAACGATCATCCGATAGTGCTGGAGTTGGGATGCGGCAGAGGCGAATACACCGTCGGTCTGGCACGCAAATATCCGGAGAAGAACTTCATTGGCATCGATATCAAGGGTGCGCGCATGTGGGCGGGAGCCAAAGAGGCGGTGCAGGATGGACTGAACAATGTGGCATTTCTGCGAACCAATATAGAAATCATCACTTCGTTCTTCTGCGCCGGTGAGATTGATGAGATATGGATTACCTTCTGCGACCCACAGATGAAGAAAGCCACCAAGCGCCTTACGTCCACCTATTTCATGCAGCGTTACCAGCAGATTGTGAAACCAAGCGGTCTGATTCATCTGAAAACCGACAGCCCGTTCCTCTATACCTATACCACGGAGATGCTACGCCTGAACCCCTATCCGGTGCTCTGCTCTACGGATGATTTATACGGCAAAAGCGCAGAGGGCATCGCGGCTTTCGACGACGCAAAGGCATTGCAGACGCACTACGAGAAGCAGTGGCTTGACCGCGGATTGAGTATCAAGTATATCGAATGGCAACTCACGCCACTCAACCGCTTCGAAGAACCGACCATAGAAATAGAAAAAGACACGTACCGCTCATACGGACGAAACTATAACAGCCCCGAATAATATGTATCCTCAACAGATAATTGATGCATTGCGCCATGTGCGCTACCCGGGAACGGGAAAAGACCTCATCGAAAGCGGAATGCTGGAAGACGATATCCGCATCTCCGGCTTTGAAGTCTCTTTCTCGCTGATTTTTCAGAAAGAGAACGACCCATTCATGAAATCGGTGGTGAAAGCCGCAGAGGTAGCCTTGCAGACCTATATTGACCCGAATGTAGTTGCGAATATTCATACGAAATTTGTCAAAGTACAACCTATAGCCAATAGCCAACAGCCAACGGCAGTGCAAGCAAAGCATATCATCGCCATCCACAGCGGCAAAGGCGGAGTGGGCAAATCAACCGTCACCGCCAATCTGGCTGTCACACTGGCGCAGGCAGGCTACCGCGTCGGGCTGCTGGACGCAGATATTCACGGGCCATCTATGCCGAAGATGTTCCATACGGAAGAATGCCGTCCCTACTCTGTAGAAGAAGACGGGCGCACGCTGATTGAACCTATCGAGCAATATGGCGTGAAGATTCTGTCTATCGGCTTTTTCGTCAACCCGGAGCAAGCGGTTATATGGCGTGGCGGAATGGCATCCAATGCCATCAAACAGCTGATTGATGATGCCCATTGGGGAGAGTTGGATTATTTCCTGATAGACCTGCCGCCGGGCACAAGCGACATCCATTTGACATTGATTTCTGCCCTTCGTCTGACAGGTGTGATTGTTGTTACCACCCCTCAACCCGTGGCATTGGTGGATGCCCGCAAAGGAGTGGAGATGTTCCGCAATGAGAAGGTGAATGTGCCAATTCTCGGTCTTATTGAGAATATGGCATGGTTCACACCGGCGGAACTGCCGAATAACAAATACTATATCTTCGGCAAGGACGGAGGCAAACAATTGGCCGAAGAGTTGCATATCCCGCTGCTGGGACAGATACCTCTGGTACAGTCCATCCGCGAAGGCGGGGATGAAGGAACCCCCATCGCTTTGCAAGTCGGTCATCCGGCTGCACAGGCGTTTGAACAGATATGTCGCGCACTACAGAATTAGGCACTGCGCCGATACATAAACTGCTTTTCAAGTATGCCATGCCCGCCATCATTGCGATGACGGCCACTTCGTTGTATAACATTGTGGACTCGGTGTATATCGGCCATGGCTGCGGCGCATTGGCTCTGGGTGCTTTAACTGTTGCCAAACCATTTATGGATATCTGTGCCGCATTCGGCAGCCTGGTAGGCGTAGGCGCTTCATCATTGTTAGCTATCTATCTGGGCGAGAAAGATTACGAGCGGGCGAATAGAGTATTGGGAAACGTCATTGTGATGAATGTCATCCTCTCTGCTATCGTCATGGCAATAGGCTTGATATGGTTAGACCCCATCCTCATGGCTTTCGGCGCCAGCGAAGCTACGTTGGGATACGCGCATGAATATATGGAGATTATCCTATATGGGAATATACTAACGCATATCTATTTCGGACTCAATGCCTTGTTGCGCTCAGCGGGACATCCGCGATTCTCGATGACGGCAACGATAGTGGCGGTTCTGATTAATATCATTCTGGACCCCATATTCATTTTCGGTCTGGACATGGGTGTTCGCGGTGCCGCATTGGCAACCGTCATCAGCCAGGCTGTGGCTGTGGTATGGCAGGTAACGAAGTTCTTTGACAAGAATGAGTTAGTGCGTTTTCACCGGGGCATATGGCGTCTGAACCGGCATATCACCGCCCGCGCACTGGCAATCGGCATGTCGCCTTTCTTATATAATATTGCTCATTGCTTTGTGGTTATCATCATCAATAACCAGTTGAAAACTTTCGGCGGAGATATGGCTATCGCAGCCTACGGAGTGATAAATCGTCTTACCTTTGTATTTGCGATGATGGTGATGGGTCTAAACCAAGGTATGCAACCTATTGCCGGCTATAACTTCGGCGCCAAGCAATACGACCGTGTGCTGAAATCATTCTATCTCACGTGCGCCTATGCGACAGGAGTGATGGGCATCGTTTTTGTACTGGGTGAATGCTTCCCGATGGTGATGACGCGTATGTTCACGCATGACCCTATCCTGATAGAGCAAACTATCCGTCCGATGCGAATCATCTGCTCTACTATGCTGATTATCGGTTTTCAGATGGTGACAGGAAACTTGTTTACCTCTATCGGGAAGGCCGGAAAGGCGATATTCCTGAGTTTGACGCGCCAGGTGATTTACCTGATTCCGCTGACGCTTGCTCTGCCGCTGGTTTTTACGGCTCCGCTTGACGGCGTATGGTGGTCTATCCCTATCAGCGACACACTATCAGCTATCACCGCCGTCATTGTGCTACTCGCATCCCGCAAGAAACTGCATATGATGGACGGTCTCACAGCTGACCCGCCTCAACAAGATTGATTACCCGTTCGACGATTTTATCTTTGTCGGCGGCATCATACTCTTCTTTCAAGTCATTCTTGAACAACTTGGCTATAAACTGCCAGAAATTGGCGGCTGTTTTTCCCTTGTATTGCTTGATAAGTTCGTAGCTTGTCCGGTCCGTTTCGCGGTCCATAAGTTTCATAAGCATCATGCCTTGGCTGGCATACATACCCCGGAAATCTTTCTCATATTTCTTATAGAGCGAGCGCTCGAATGCGCGCCACCATTTCTTGCGTGCTTTATTGTCCGGCAGTTTGGCAAGTTCGGCATCGGCGTATTCCATATCTTTGGTAATCATCTTTGCATAGGGCAGGCATTTTTTCACATCCCTCACCGTACGCCAATAGAAACGCTCCTGCTTCTTGTTCTTGAATTTCATTGGCGGATAGACCCACACCTCATGGAGCCACGCCATATAGAGGGTGTCGCCGTTTTCCACCTTAATCAGGCAGGAGTCCATATACTGATTAGCAGCGAGCACATCTGTGCCCACTGCCAACACTAATACCACTATATATAATATTAATCTACGCAATTATTTTACCATTCTGCCATCCAGTGTATATAAGCCGTCCTTAGCACGGACGAAAAGAGTATTGCCCTTCAGCACAAGCGTATTTGCCTCTTTGCCCTTATCGGACACATTCTCGACATCTTGCGAGATGCGTGTAAACTTGAATATCGGCGGATTGCCATCATCGGCATCGGAGGTTGTATAGAATGTATTATCATCCAACCAGCAGATAGCCTCACCTTGCCATTCGTTGGTATTATACGCCCTAATCGGCTGCGGCTGACGCTTAATGGCATCATCGATACTCTCGCCCTCCTGACGCTCCCAATAGAGAACCCAACAGAACGCTGCCACAATATTATTATGGTTCTTAATCAAGATATATTTGCCATCCGGCGAAATATCTGCAGCTGTTACGAGATGGAAACCCCGGTAACGAAGCTGTTTCCCCTCAAAGGGGCCATAACCGATATCCGTTTGCAGACCAAGATCGCATACATATTCAACGGTTACGGTATCCGATGTATTGTAATCCAAACGGAAAGGTATCTTGAATACCTGGCATACATTATAATAAACTTTGGTGATGATATAGATGGTATTCGTGAGATTATCATACATCAGCGCTTCGTTATTATGACTTTTGCCATCCGGATATTTATACCTTATGAAATTTGGTGTAACCGTTTGCACCGGCATATTGACGGAATCAATGGCAGGCTCCTCAAACCATATGATTCGATAGTCTTTCCGCTGCTCGTCATTATCGCCAAAAGAGCCGATGAAGAGATAGTTGGTTCCGTTATATACACCACCGGACATATCCTCCCAATCCCATCCTATCGATTTAGACATATTCAGTTTGCAGGCACGCTTAGCTCCTTTCTCATCGGTAGCGATGATATATTTCGCTGTCTCATCGCTCTGCATCCAAATATAGCCCGGCGTTACGCGCGAACAAGCGATACCCGATACCTCGATGATATTCTCTTTGATATCAAGTGTTCCGCATTGCTTCTTTTTCCAATCCATATTCCACTCCAGCGTGTCGCCGTTGTAAACCAATGGCTGCACACCATAACAAACCGTTGTGCCTATAAGCAACAAGGCAAATAACAAGCCCTTTTTCATATCTCCAAAATTTTTAAATTACTTTGACAGCGCATACATAGCGAAGGCTGCACAGCAGATACCTGCTATCTGCAGCGGCGTCGGGATAACGCTCAGAATAATGAGCGACAGCAGCACTGTCACCATCGGCGAGAGTCCCTCCATCGGAGAAACGATAACCGCCTTGCCATAGCGATACGCATAGACAAGCGTTAAGGCGCCAATCGAGTTCAGACTCTGGATACCGAAGCACTTCAGACTTGCAGTAGTTACCTCTGTGCCGGCGAAGAAAGCCGCAGCGTCACCGCTCATATAGTATGCTACAGGCGCGAGAACGACAGCGGAGATAGCCATCCAAACGAAGATAGACTCGGCGTCCATGGAATTGTTAGCAAACTTCATGAAGAAACCTTGAATACCCCATGCGAAGAGCACCAATACCGCCAATATAATCCACAGGAATCCGCTAACGGGGCCTTCGTCACCGCCCGTCTGGATAGAGAGCAGCAGAATAGCCGCCAACGCCACCACGATACCGGCAATCTGCCAGCGGTTAGCTTTCTCCTTAAGGAACAGAGCCGCCAAGGTAATCACAATCACCGGAGACATCGAGATGAAGGGGAAGATGATATAGGCAGGACCAATAGAGAGCGCCTTAAAAAGCACTAACTGTCCACCTGCGCCCAGCAAACCGACCGTGCAGCCCAAGAGGGCAGATTTCCAATCGGTCATAAACTTACCTTTGTTGATAATAAGCGCCACAATCGCACACGGAATCATCGATGCAGCCCAAAGGATGTACACTACGGTCTCGGGAATACCATCCCGGTCCATCTGGAGGTCAGAAAACGCTCCCCAAATACCCCATGTAACGATGGTGATGAGGATGAATAGTAACCAAAGTTTGTCTTTCATAAAGCTATTTACAATTTAGGTATTTACAATTTATTTGACCAATTCGAAATATGGCAGGCGCTCCAATGGAACGGAGATTTTGTAGGTCTTGCCGCCTTTGTATTTCTTGCCTTGGTCATCGCGCCATGTGCCTTTAGGCAGGCGAACCTCGCGCTCCAGACGATTATCCACCACCGGCGCTACCAGATATTTGTCGCCCAGCATAAACTGGTCTTTGACATTCTCCAGCCCTTGGTGCGGGAACTGATATTCCATAAGCCGCACGATAGGTTCGCCGGTTTGGGCTGCCTGACGGGCATAGCGCATGATATACGGTCCGAAAGCGGCATGGAGTTGCGCCATGCGCTGCACGATAGCAAGATTCTCTTTGGAAAGAATGCGCCACGGCGCTACAGAGAATTGCATCATCGGCATGAGGGCATGTACCTGCGCCGAGCGGACGATAAGCGCTTGGTCAAACTCATCCTCCTTGATATCCAGGAAGGCTGCAAACTGACCGCCGCCCACCATATCGGGGCAAGCATATGCATAGCCGAGCAGACCTGCCACGCACATCTGCGGAATGAGCTGCTGCACAGCAGCCCAACTATAGTCCTTATCGCCCAAACGCTGTACAAGCGGTTGACCGCCCATCTTCCAGCACGCACGGTACTCATTGAAGGGGAAGGAGAGACCTATTTTCGCCCAAGAGGCGGTATGGTCCACGGTCGTAGCCGATTGGTCATATGACATATAGGGCGCGGAAGCATAGCAGTTGTTATCGCCGGCATCGAATTTAAAGCCGTCAATACCGTATTGCCTTTGCGCGTTACGAAGTATTTGCACGAAGTCCATACCATGACCTTAAAGCCCAGTGCGTGGAGTTCGTCTATCATACCTTTAGCATCGGGAAAACGCTCTGCTTTGAACTCAAAATTGCCGTAATAACGCTGCCAGTTATCATCGATCATGAGCACACCTGCGGGGAAACCGTTATCCACTACGGCGTGGGCATAGCGCAGAATATCCGCCTGGTTTTGATTATACATCAGTTCAATCCAGGTGTTGTACTGCGGCATGGTGAAGAAGAGTGTGTCGGGCAGTTGTCCATTAGCCGGGAAATATTTCGCCTGTGCGGCTAAATAAGCTTCGCGAAGGGTATTGCCCGCCTTAACGGCTTCCATTGCCACAGAGGGTTTGATTTCGCCATTAACCACCTCGAAACGGAATGCCCCGTCGCTCCACATATATTGTCCGTCGGAAGACAGGAAGAGCGGCACCAACTGGTTATTGGCATCCTGGGTGGACAAATCAAAAGCAGGCAGATTGGTATATGGCTGCTCATGACCAAGACCTACTGCAGTACCCCACCAGGCTTGCGCGGAAGCCGGAGTCAAGAATACAAAATAAAGACTCAGGACAAAAATGCCCAGTATGCTCTTTTTCATATTACTCTACCGTTACGGTAGTGAGATAGTTATAACCGGTCTCTTCATCCCAACAATCGACATTGGCGAGACGGATGGAATAGCGCGGATTGGTGCGCAGATTCGGTTTGGGGTCCGGCATGTTGAGATAGAGATTGTACTCTCCTGCCTTCTTCGGCATAAAAGCGGCCTCCACGCAAATCATCTCATCCGTGAACCAGAAACGCGGGTCGGAATTCGGCACCACGGTATAGCGGTCTTTCGGATCCGCCGTGTTGACAAGAATCATCTCGATATCACGCGGATTCTTGGGCGCAGCCCAGCCGACATTCACGAGTGAAAGTTTCGCCTTCAGCTCCTCGCCCACCTTTGGATTTTTGGTGGTGGCGATTTCGCGTCCCTCGAAGCGGTAACCGATGCTGCGGTAAATCAAATCCTGACAGCCTTCGTTTTTCCATCTGTTGTGGGTGGGGCGATAATAATCCCTATTGAGATAGGAGATATGCATTTTCAAGAACTGGTCGAGCGTCTTCTCGCAGGACGCAATCGTTGATCCACCGCTACCCGGACATGACTCACCGCCATAGATGGTGTATTTGCTTTCCGCCTCCCAATAGGCACGCAATTCAGAATTGTTGAAAGTACCTAAATCGCTTGCATCCGCCATGATGGCATCATCATGCGCAGCAAGACGGGCCTTGGCAGTACCGGAGAACGCCTCTGCGCGTGTGAGCGTGTCGGCGATAGTCCATCCGTAGCATTTCTGCTTGAAGCGCGGGGTACGGATACAGAGCATTCGCTCCTGAGGGAGCGCATCGAGCAAGGCATCGAGCACCTCACGACGACTGGCGAAATCATTGGGTTTAAAATACGTGGTATAATACCATTCTCCCCATACGCCGATAAAACCGGCTTCCATGGTGTAAATCACATCCACGTACTCCTGGAGAATAGGTTTGATTTGCGCTATATGTTGCAACACGAGTTCCTTCTCCGCCTCATGGGGGGTCTGGCTCTCGCTGTTGGTGTATGCAAAACGAACAACGCCTTTGCAGCCACCTTCACGCAGCGCCTGCAGGCACTGGCGAACCACTTCAAGATACGAATCATCTATGAGCTTCTCGCGGTAGTCCTCCATATAAAAATCAAAATGAACAAGCGTATAACCCATATTGTAGTACGCATTGACGATTCCGGCAGAAATAGCTGACGGACTGGCACTATGGCACTCGAAAGCCTTGTGAAGGCCTCGCTCCGGGTTATTGATAAAGGTATCCAAGACGGCCAATGATTCATGCTTCATGCCGTCATCAATCGGTTTAGGTGCATTTGGATTACATGCTGCGCAGAGCAGCACCACCGGTATAATCAAACGTGAAAAATAGTTTCTCATATCGGAAGAATGTAAAAGCGCCAAAAGCGGCTGCCCTTGCGGGCAGTCGCCTTGGCAAACATGTTAATTAGAGTTTAACCTCCAGCATCGGAGCAGCACCCTCAGTAACGTGGGTCTCAGGCAGATTACCAACCTCACCAGTCCAGTTCGGAGCTTGGGTCAGCACACCAACTTTGCACGCTTTGAAGTTAGGAATACCTGCGCGAGATATACGACCTTCGATAGCTTTGTCACCATCAGGCAACTTAACAATGTTCGAAATCGAATACTTACCCTCGGCATCAAACTCTTCCCAAGTCCAACCTGCAGGGTCACCACCATTAATGAAGGTGTTGAAACCAGGCCACCACAACTCATCTCCTGATTCCGTGTCAACTTCAGTACCACCCTCAATCAGGATATCAGCACCAGAGTCAACCCAAAGCCAGCTTGAATGACCCGTAGTAGCATCATCATCGGTATTGATGAAGATATCAAGCACACCAACCTCGTCCTCTACACCGCTGTATTGGAGGTAGAAATACAGATAGTCTGCATCAGCGATGAATTTGATGTCGTGGCAAGCATCCATAGTAGCATACTCGTCCACCTTAGCCTCAGCCAACAGGTCAACAGGCAGGTTCTGCCAGTCCGCAAAATCACCATCAATCTTGATGTTGAACTTCTTGGTTTCGAGTACAATAACATCGGACATCTTGTTCTCACCAGCTTTGTTCTTAGCGGTCAATTCTACAGTGTAGGTACCAGCCTCAGCATAGGTGTGAACCGGATTTGCCTCTTTGGATAAGAGGGAGCCGTCACCGAAATTCCATGCATACTCCTCAGCATCCTTGGATGCATTGGTGAATGTTACCGTCATGCCGTCCACAGCATAGGAGAAACGAGCTTTCGGGAGATTACCTTTTTGTTGGCACGATGTTGCAAAGATTGCCATCATAGCAATCAGACTTGCAAAGAAAAATGATTTTTTCATGTGTTTAGAAAAATTAAATTAATAAATAAAACGTTTGATTTATTAATCACGGTTCAATTAATAACCGGGATTTTGGGATATTCCGCTTACAGAACGCTCATTGAAAGGAATCGGATATTGAATCTTATCCGCAGTATAAGGAATCACTTCCCAAGGTTGCGTACCCGCATAACGGCGGTCCATAGAGCGCTTGTTGCGGTACACATCATTGCGTCGGTGTCCTTCGAACGCGAGCTCCATACGGCGCTCATCCAGCACTACATCCAGCACATCGGTATAGCCGTGCATCTTGGTGCCGAGTTCGAACATGCCGTCTGCTCCGATACCTGCGCGTTGACGAATGGCGTTAACATCCGCAAGAGCGGCTGCAGCGTTGCCCAGTTTGGCATTGGCTTCAGCGCGGTTTAAGACAATTTCTGCCCAACGCAGGAATACCGGCGATGAAAGTTGCGGATGACCATCCTGATAGCTATATTTCGTGACGAAATAGTTCGGGTATGTGTTACGACACAACGGGCATTCCTGGAAGATGCGTGCATAGCATTTCTCTCCACCATACGTCACATAATAGGCAGTGTATTCACCGGATGGGTCTTCCTCGTTCATACCATTTACTTTCACCTCCTGGATAGAATATTTCGTTCCATTCACTTCACAATACTTACCTGAAGCATCTGTTTTGAGTTCCGCAAAAAGATTGCTGCGGAAATCATCATTATCGGACTTAATCGGGAAGAACACAACAGGTTTACCATAGAGCGGTTGACGAGTATCCGTTTCGATTTGCAGGTCTATATAACTCAAACGCTTGTCCTCCGGATAGCGCTCGTATAGAGCCATAAGCGGGTCGCTGGCATATACTTCTCCCCAACCGCCTCCGTCACCATTGTACATTGAACCGATACTTGCAGAACCACGGTCCTCAGAAACGGTGTGAACGATAGCCAACAAGGTCTCTTTGCTGGTAAGCGCATTGGCAAAATAGTGCTTATAATCCGGATCCAAATGCGTAATGGGGTCGCCCATTTGGTTGATGACATCCAATACGGAGTCATTCTTCTCCTCATAGAGATATACGCGGGAGAGCAGACCGAGCGCAGTATTCTTGGTTGCATAGCCCGGATGACCACTATGTCTGGGCGCCGTCATCAGCTCAGCGGCTTTTTTGAGGTCTCGTGTGACTTGATTATACACCTCCTCCACCTTAGCCCGAGTTGTTACCTCGGTATTGGTGCTTATACGAAGCGGAATACCATCTGCGGTCGGATCATTGGTATATTGCTTAGCAAACAGGTTTACGAGATGGAAATGAACCATAGCACGCAAGAAGTATGCCTCACCGATTAGTTGGTCACCGGTAGCCGATTCTCCCTCTTTGAAGTTTTCAATGACCGTATTTGCGGAGTAAATCACCTTATAGCCTACCCACCATGGCAACTCAATATTCTTGAGATTGTCCGTCATCTTATACCACGTAGCTTTCGCGAGCGGGTCAGTGGTTTGACCAGAGAGACAAATATTATCACTCGGGAACTCTGCATCCTGCAAATAGTGGCGTACATAGGTGTTACTGGAGGCGTACTCTACATACTCGTATTCCTCCTTCATCATCGCATAGCAACCATCAATGATATACTCTGCTCCCTTTTCGCTGTTCAGCAATGTATTGGCGTTCAACTCATCCGATGGGAAGTAGTCGAGATTGCAACTGCTGAAACCGAGTATCATTCCGAGTACTGCGGTTAGATATAATGTTTTCGTTTTCATAATAAAACCTTTCATTTTTCAGTTTACACTTTTCCACATTCAATTAGAACTCAATCTCGATACCACCCATGATATTTCGTGCGACAGGATACTGCTCAGAATACATACCTGCCAGACTATAGGTACTGGTGGAGATACTAACCTCCGGGTCCATACCCGAGAATTTCGTTGCTACCGCAATATTATCCGCCGAAACGAATACACGAAGTTTGCTCATATATTTCTTCGGGATGAGGGTAGCGCAGAAGTCATAGCTGAGCGTGATATTCTTCAGACGGAAGAACGAACCATCCTCCAGATAACGGCTTGAAATACCATTGGAACTACTGCCGTTAAACTGCGATGCTTTCGGGTGAGTAGCTACATCGCCCGGGAACTCCCAGCGCGTCCAACCGAGTTTCGAATTCTGGATCGAATATTGGTTGTAGCCCATATATGCTCCATCAGCATCCAATGCTTGACGAGTGTAGTTGTACACCTTGTTACCCACCGTAAAGTTGGTATTGATGCTGAGCGACAAGCCTTTCCAGCTAACCTGGGTATTCAGACCACCCTGAAAGAGCGGCGTAGCCTTGCCTACTACATGAGGATTGGTAGCATTGTAGTCATTGGTAGTGGTCTTGTTGCCGCCGGCATCCAATACATAGTTGCCATCCGCATCCACTACATACCACAGCGGGTCACCATTATCCGGGTCTACGCCTGCCCATTCTTTCAGGTACCAGGAATAGATATCCTGACCTTCTTTCACCTGTTGCGTTACGCCCGAAGCGCTCTGCAGGAATGGTATATGGTCCGGTGTATAGGTTACGCGGTTGCGGTTGAAACCGATATTGAAACCGATATCCCAGCGCCAGTCTCTTGTTCTGATAGCTTGCGCATCGAAGCGGTATTCAATACCTTGGTTACGTACCGTACCTGCATTCTTGGTTACCTCAAAGAATCCGGTTGACGGAGCTACCGGCACATCGAGCAACAGACCGGTATTATCGGTGTTGTAGAGGTCGATAGACATATCGATACGCTCGATGAAGGTAAGATCAATACCTACCGCCGCCATGTTTGCGGTCTCCCAGTGAAGAACAGGGTTGGACAAGCGGCTTGCGATAGCGGTAGTCACATCATTATAGGATGTGCTGAGTGCATAGGTAGAGAGGTATTTATATGCCGGGATATTGTTATTACCCGTAATACCATAGGAAGCACGGAGTTTCAAGAAGGAAACGACCTTCTGGTCTTTCATAAACTCTTCATTGGAAATCAACCAGCTAGCAGCCACAGATGGGAAGTGACCTACGCGGTGACTTGGTGCGAAGATAGAACTTGCCTCAGCACGGTATGTAGCATTGATGAAATAGCGTTTGCCATAGTCGTAACCGGCTTGAATGAAAGCAGCCCAGCTGGCACCCGGCACTCTATAACCGGCTACGGCATTGTGCACCGTAGCATTGAGGGCATCCACACCTTCCGGCATGCCTACACCTTCAGCAGTTGTATATTCGCTCTTCCATACACCATACTCATGACCAATCATACCATTGACCGAGTGCGCGCCCCATTGGTATTGCGCCTTCAAGATATTGGTCGTTCCGAAAGAGTAGGACTGGTCCAAAGACTCTGCCATAGCTCCATTACCATAGTCCGGGTGGAACGTACGCGGATCCTGATAGGATGTCCACTTGGAATTGCTATGCGAAAAACGGTTGTTGGATTGCAATGTCAACCAATCGGTGAAGTGGATATTGAGTTGCAAATCTGCACCCATCGACAGGCCTCCACCGCGTGAATAATCATAGAGGGCATTATGCCGTGCATTCCATTTATCCTGCGAGTACCAAGTTCCACCATCAGGACGCTTGGCAGAATTGATAAACACCGGCACTCCATTTGCATCAAACGGATTATCCCACGGCATTTTGTAGTAGGCATCGTTCATCATTCGCCATGATGCTTCGCTGGAGGAACTGGACTTGTCAAAATATGCATTTACCTTCATATCCAACCATTTGAAGATCTCCGCATTGAGGTTAACACGGCCGGAGAATCTCTCATAACCGGTGTTGAGGAACGTACCATCCTGCTTGTAGTAGTTGAAGGAAGCGTAGTAACCCAACTTTTGACCACCACCTGTTACCGAGATATAGTAGTCTTGGGTCACACCATTTTTAAAGAACACATTCTGCCAATTGAAATCTCTATCCAACAACTCTATTGGGCGCTCGCTCGGGAATACAGATGGAGACATCATCGATTTATGGTAGAAATACAATTCCTCGGAATTCATCAATCTAAAATTACCAAAGAGCGGTTGGTTAGCACCTGCCGTTGCACGCACATTGACGCGCGCTTTCTCATTGCGTTTACCAGACTTTGTGGTTACAACGATAACACCACCTGCAGCGGCAGCACCATAGATACCAGTGGCACCTGCGTCCTTCAACACAGAGATTGTCTCCACATCGTTCGGGTTGAACTGGCCACCCATCACACCATCGACCACATATACAGGGTCGGAAGCAGCGGTGATAGAACCTGTACCACGGATACGAATCTCAGCAGCAGCACCCGGTTGACCAGTAGCGTTGCTAATCTGCACAC
This sequence comes from uncultured Bacteroidales bacterium, assembly GCA_900317345.1. Lineage (GTDB taxonomy): Bacteria > Bacteroidota > Bacteroidia > Bacteroidales > Paludibacteraceae > Colicola. The sequence continues at coordinate 22,327 of ONGK01000012.1, forward strand.
CGGCTACTTTACCTTGCAGCATGTTACCTACATCACTTGTGGTAACATCTGTCAGTTTCTCTGCGTCCACCGTAACAACGGCTGAACTCAACTCGGCTTTCTTCACTGCCGAATAACCCAGAGAGACCACTTCTTGCAGTTGCTGTGCGTCGGTCTCCATGATGATGTTCATGTCCGCCACGGCACGTACTTCAATGGTCTTGTAGCCCATGTACGATAATTGGAGTGTCGCCTTGTCGGGAACGGCAAGCTCGAAGTTACCGTCAAAGTCCGTCACCGTACCGGTGGATGTACCTTTAACGAGAATACTCACGCCAATCATCGGTTCCGATGTGTCCGCATCGATAACCTTACCTTTCACGTTGATGTCAGCAAAAGCTGAAGCAACAACTAATAGGCTGAAAAAGATTGTTTGTAGTCTTTTCATAAAATTAGTGTTTTAAGTTAAATGAATTGATTGGTCTTTATTCTAAAGTTCTACTACTTTCAAAAGATAGTTGCGCTCGAAGTTCACCTCTATCTTCGGGTCTGAGCCTTTGACGGTGAATTCACGCGGCTCGTCCGCCGTATATTCGATAGCGGTATAAGTTTTCGCGGGGTCAAGTCCGCGGAGCTCCAGTGTGCCCTGATAAGAAGGAACAGGAACAGTAGCGGCATCTACATGCGCCGGATCCATCGCGCCTTCCGGAACCACCGGGTCCACATAGAATGCATAATAAAGCGCATCGTTCTGGCGAATGACATGTCCCTCCGGATAGTCATAACCCCATGTATAGAGATTCAGATACTCGCCGCGGGCGAGGTTGTTCTCCTTATAAATCTTCATCCATTTGCGGATGAGCGCCTCTTTCTCCGGCGTCAGCAGGAACGGACCTTCGGACCAATTCGGGTTGTCTTTGGGCCATGTGAACTTCGTGCCGATAACCGAACCTGTACCAATCTGCGAAGCGAAATCATCGCCTCCGTCGGTCAGTTCCACATGGTCGCCGTAATAAGCGAGTTGCGGCGCCATAGCGGCATACGCTTTGCGTTTCATACGCACCTGACGCGACGACATCGGGTCAGAAGCCACAGCCTGGTTAATCTCCGGCACGAGGAAATAGTTCACCGCGCAACCGCAGGGACATACCTGAATCACGGCATCGGGTTTCATAGCGCGTGCCTCATCATAAATCTTACCGAAATAAGACGGCATCTGCTCCGGCGCATCCCACGGACTTTCCAGACCGGACGCTTCGTTATAATCCGGCATACAGCAGTTGAGGTGCTGGCCATCTATCTTGAGCCCGTCGAAATTCCATCTGCGGAGGAACATATCCAGCAGGTCTTTCGTATATGCATCGGTTGCAGGGTTCACCGGCGATAGATACCAGCTATCCCACCATGTGATATACTCATTGGCCCATTCCTCGGTCTTGAGCAGCATCTCCGGGTGCTCTTTGAGAATCTGTGTGCCCGGGTCAGCAGCCAGCGGCGCCCACCATAGTTTGGCTTTCAAGCCGCGCTTATGGCACTCGTCCGTAATATGACGCATGTCTTTGTCGCCTCCGGGGAAGAGCTCGTTGGTATTCCAGTCGCCTTCGGCAATCTGATAACCGTCGTCTATATCGACCCATGTGAAGCCAAGTTCTGCCACTTTATCGAGCGTTCCCAACACCATGCCCATCTCAAACGGACGTCCATAGCCCCATGCGCACCAAACGGGTTCAAAGGCCTGCGGCTCCGACGGCTTCATCTGTACGCCTTCGTTAGCCTGCATATAATCGGAGAAGATACGGAGTGCATTGAAATAGTCACCCTCGTGGCTCAGGCGGAATGCCTTGAAGCACTTGAGCGTATCACCCTTTGCCAACTCAACCGGCTCCGGAAGATCGTAATGTAGCGCCATGCTTACCTTATCGTCATACCGTTTCCACTCCACCGGCATAGAAATCATACGGAGTACGGGTTCGAACAGACCGATAGCCACACCGCCGTCGCGTTGCCAGAGGTCCACCACGGGAATACCGCCTCCGTAATCGGAGTTATTCATACCGAGGTAGTTCTGCTTTGCGAAACCTTCGTTCACAGGCAGCACCCAGTCCAGACGTGCATTGGTGGAAGAAGGCTGCAGCGACCAAACGACGCTGTCTTTTGCCTTCATCTCCGTGCGACACAATTCGTAACCCTTCACCGTGACAGGATTACCTTTATTGACGAAATAAGTCTCTACAACCTCCAAGCCCGGCACGCCTTCTACAGGCGTCACCGTCTGGTGCTTCTCCACTTGGATGCCATTCGCTTTATACGGGAACGACGCCATCTCCGCTTCTGCGCAGATGAGCCGCTCTGTCGCCGGCTTCGAGCATGCTGACAGCCACAAGACCGCTGCGCTCAAGGACAAAAAATGAAAGACTTTTTTCATAGGATAAAAGTATAGCAACCTTACGCTATCGTTACGCTTATGTTATGCTTATGTTATGCTTATGTTATGCTGTTGGACCGACAATCAACGGTATTCGGTCAGTATTCGCTCCGCATTGTCATGATAAATCTTCTTCAGCACTTCGTCCGGCAGATTGAATGCAGAGAGCGCCCAATGATATCCGTACTCCATGTTGTAGAAATGCTCATCGTTGGTCTCCAGGACGCGGAAGATAGCGCGGTACATCTCCGGGTCGAAACCATTGTCGGTACCGAAGAGGACGCGGTCCTGATATTTAATAAGGAATTCGCGCGTCGCGCGTGGCGTGTGCGCGGACTCGGCAACGCGTGCGGAGATATCGACATACATATTCGGATACTTATCCAGCAATGCGCCGAGGCGCGGCCAATCGTGACTCATGTTCAGATAATGGCAAGCGATGAAGATGGTCTTCGGGTTCTCGTGCACGGCGTTCTCGAAGGACTCCATGAGTTTGTTGTAGCCATAGCAGTTGGTGGTGTCCACGTGCCAGTTGACAGCGTTCACCAGACCGTCGTTCGTCTCATCCATCGGCAGGTACATCCAGTACGGCTCTGCGATATGAATGCTAATCGGCATCTTGAGCTCTGCACATTTGGCAATGAGCGGCTGGATGCGCGGGTCGTCGATATGGATATCCTTACCCTCGACCGGACGAGCATATGTGTCACCTTCGCCTTTGTCGCCCAGCTCACCCACACCGGTAGCGCCGAGTTCGTTATGATAGCGCTCGAGCAATTCGCAAGCCTTCGCAATACCTTCCGGCGACATGTCGCTATAATCGAAGCAGCACCAGAAGCGGAAACGGTCTTTGTACGGGCCGTAGAGCTCTACCACTTCCTCAAACGGACGGCCGATCCAGGAGCAATGCATGATTGCGGTGTGCAGGACGCCCACCTCATCCATATTCTTGCACCACTGCGCAATCTCCTCCGCATTGGCGCAATAATCATGCGAGTGCATGTCGATGATGTCGAACTTAGCACGCTCCACGCGGGTAGCGGGAATGTTGTTTACCACGGTCGGATTAAAATCCTTCAGCAGAATGTTATCCACCGGCGATGCGGCCTCATTGTTCTTGGGCGCGTTGCAAGCTGCGAGCAGCGCTACTGAAACTAAAAGCAAAAATGATTTTTTCATACTCGTTTTTTTCTCTTTGCGACCGCAAAGTTACTACATTTTCTTAAATAATATATTATTTAGTAATATGTTTTATAACATATTTTTATAGTTTTTCTTATAATATGTTGTTTTTCTGTGCTTTATGTGGTTGTTTTTACTTTCAAAACCCCCTTTCGCAACATTTCGAAATTAACAAACGAAACTTTTTATTTGCATATTTCGGAAAAAAGCAGTAACTTTGTCGTCGAAATCGGAGCAAGTGCATCATATGCGCTCGTCCGAGAAAGGGTACACGAGGAAATTACCGATAAAATTACAGATACTATGGACACATCATCGGCAAAAGAACGCAGAGCACTCATCCTGCAACTATTGGAACAAAAAGAAGAAGTGCGTGTTGATGAGATCAGCCAGACGACGGGCATTTCGGAAGTGACCATCCGCAAGGATTTAACCATTCTTCAGAATCGCCATTTGCTGCTGCGGACTCGCGGCGGCGCGATGCGCAAACCCGTTGAGAATCCCAATGAGGACACAACCATTTCGAAGAAACGGATGTTCAATTTCAAGGAGAAAGAGCGCATTGGGGAAGAGGCCGCAAAGATGATTAAGGAAGGCGATTTTATCATGCTTGACTCGGGCACGACTACGATGGAAGTGGCGCGTCACTTAGGTAAATTCCAGCATCTGCGCATCATCACCAATGCCATGAATATCGCTACCGAGTTGATGAATTACAGACGTTTCGATGTAGTTCTGTTAGGCGGGAACGTGCGCATGAACAGCCATTCGATGGTCGGTCCGTTAGCGCTATCGGTTCTGCGCAATTTCAGCCGCTACAAGTTGTTTCTCGGTGTTGATTCGTTCTCATTTGAGAACGGAGTTTCCACGCCGAACCTCGAAGAGGCTCTTCTCAACCAAATCATGATTCAACAGGCAGACAAAGTTATCGCTGTGTTTGATTCCTCCAAATTCAACAAGCGCAGTTTCGTTCATGTGGCCGATGCAAAAGAACTGGATTGCATCATTACGGACAGCGCCCTTCCGAGCGGCATGACCTCCAAACTGCAGAAAGCAGGCATAGAGGTTCGCATCGTATAAGGTTAACGGTTAATGGTTAACGGTTAACGGTTAATGGTGAAAAAAATGCTCAAAAACTTGCATATATGCAAATTTTTTAGTACTTTTGCACCCGCAAAAGTTTGGAAATGATACTGACAGACCCTAAAATAGGGAATCCAGTGCTCCGAATGGTGGGTGAAACAGCCGACCAGTTAGGCTTGGAGTGCTATGTTGTCGGCGGCTGGGTGCGCGATTTATTTCTGCATCGGCCATCGAATGACATCGATGTGGTAGTGGTCGGCTCGGGTATTTCGTTAGCAGAGGCTGTGGCGAAGAAATTGGGCAAGGGAGCTCATTTGTCAGTATTCAAGACCTACGGCACGGCACAAGTAAAGAAACGGGACATTGAACTGGAGTTCGTCGGCGCGCGGCGGGAGAGTTATCAGCACGACAGCCGCAACCCGATTGTGGAAGACGGTACGCTGCAGGAAGACCAGGAGCGGCGTGACTTCACCATCAATGCGATGGCGATATGCCTCAATAAAGACCGATACGGCGAACTACTCGACCCGTTCGACGGCATCGGAGATATGGAACGCTGCATCATCCGCACTCCGCTTGACCCCGACATTACGTTCAGCGACGACCCGCTGCGTATGATGCGCGCTATCCGTTTCGCTACGCAGTTGGGCTTTAACCTGGACGGCGAGACCTTCGACGCCATCGCGCGCAACGCGAGCAGAATAGAAATAATCACGCGTGAGCGCATAGCCGATGAGTTGAACAAAATCATGCTGAGCCGTCGTCCTTCAGAAGGCTGGTTGCTGCTGGACAAGACCGGTCTGCTGCCGCTTATCTTCCCCGAATTGGCGGCTCTGAAAGGCGTGGAAGTGAAAGACGGCCGCGGGCACAAGGATGTGTTCTACCACACGCTGCAGGTGCTGGATAATATAGCAGCATCCACGAGCGAACGGATGAATGAGTCAACGGATGAGCGCAAGGACAAAGTCCTATGGCTGCGTTGGGCGGCGCTGCTGCATGACATCGGCAAACCCCGGAGCAAAGCGTGGGATGCACAGGCGGGTTGGACATTCCGCAACCACAACTATATCGGCGCCAAGATGGTTCCAAAAATCTTTGCGAAACTCAAACTGCCGCTCAACGAGAAGATGGAGTACGTGAAGAAGATGGTGGACCTGCATATGCGTCCTATTAACCTGATAGAAGACACGGTGACCGACAGCGCAGTAAGGCGTTTGCTATTCGAGGCAGGTGATGACATAGAAGACCTGATGCTGCTCTGTGACGCCGATATCACCAGCCGCAACGAGGAGAAAAAAGCCCGATTCCATCGGAACTACCAGCTCGTTCGGCAGAAGATGGTGGAGTTGGAAGAACGCGACAGGATACGCAATTTCCAACCTCCGGTGAAAGGCGACGAGATTATGGAGATACTGCATCTCGAGCCGTGCTCGACAGTTGGCGAACTGAAAGCCGCCATCAAAGATGCCATACTCGACGGTATCATACCGAATGAATATGAGGCCGCACGGGCGTACCTGATGGAAATGGCCAAAGAGAGAGGACTTTGCTGAACACAGCAGAGCTAATCAATGAAGAATAACAGATAAACGATGATAGACGAAGAACAACATGTAGCAGCCGTGGATTACGGCGACGAGAACATTATTCACCTTGACGACATGGAGCATATCCGCCGCCGTCCGGGTATGTATATCGGCAAGTTGGGTGACGGCAGCCACTCGGACGACGGTATTTATGTGCTCATCAAAGAGAGTATCGACAACTCGATTGACGAATTCCGCATGGGCGAAGGCAAGGTGATTGAGGTGGACGTGACAGACGGTCGGGTACGTGTTCGCGACTACGGGCGCGGTATTCCTTTAGGCAAATTAGTGGAAGTGGTGAGCGTGCTGAACACCGGCGGCAAATACGACAGTAAAGCATTCAAGAAATCCGTCGGTCTGAACGGAGTGGGAACGAAAGCGGTGAATGCGCTGTCAAGTTTCTTTGCCGTGGAGTCGTACCGCGAGGGTAAGATGCGCCGTGCAGAATTCGCGCAAGGCAAGCTGACCAAAGACAGCGGCATTCTGGACTACAAGGGTCCGGAGAAACGCGGCACTATCATTGAGTTTGTGCCGGATGACAGCAAGGGATTATTTGAGAACTATCATTTCCGCGATGACTACATCGAGGAACTGCTGCGTAACTACGCCTACCTGAATACCGGCCTGACGCTGGTGTATAACGGCAAGCGGTTCGTCTCCCGCAACGGTCTGCTGGACCTGCTGACAGAGAACATGACGGTCAGTCCTCTCTACCCTATTATCCACCTCAAAGGCGAAGACATCGAGATAGCGCTGACGCATACCGACCAGAACGGCGATGAGTATTTCTCGTTTGTCAACGGCCAGCACACTATCCAAGGCGGTACACACCAAGCCGCATTCCGCGAGGCTATCGGACGCACTATCAAGGAATTCTTCAACAAGAACCAAGAGCTGGCGGACATCCGCAACGGCGTTGTGGGAGCGATTGCTATCAATGTAGAGGAGCCGGTTTTTGAGAGCCAAACGAAAGTGAAGTTAGGCTCCAAAGACATGAGTCCGACAGGGGGCGTGAGCGTCAACAAATTCGTAAACGACTTCGTCAAGCAGCAACTGGACAACTATCTGCACAAGACACCGCAGACCGTGGAGATCATGCTGCAGAAGATTCAAGACAGCGAGAAAGAGCGCAAGGCGATAGCCGGAGTGACCAAAGCAGCGCGTGAGCGAGCGAAGAAGAATCTGGTTAACAATCCCAAGTTGCGCGACTGCCAGATACATTTGAACGACCCAAAGCCCGTGAAGAGCGCCAAAGATGCAGACGACGACCTGCGTCTGGAGAGCTGTATTTTCATCACCGAGGGTTTGTCCGCATCGGGCAGCATCACCAAGAGCCGCGACGTACGGACTCAGGCTGTGTTTTCGCTGCGCGGTAAGCCGCTGAACTGCTACGGACTGAGTAAATCTGTGGTGTATGAGAACGAGGAGTTCAACTGCCTGCAGTCGGCGCTGAATATCGAAGACGGTTTGGATGAGTTGCGCTACAACAAAGTGATTATTGCTACCGATGCCGATGTGGACGGTATGCACATCCGTCTGCTGATGCTGACCTTCTTCCTCCAGTTCTTCCCAGACCTGGTCAAGAAAGGGCACGTCTATATCCTCCAGACACCGCTTTTCCGCGTGAAGGACAAGAGCCAGACGATATACTGCTATTCAGAAGAAGAGCGCCTCAAGGCCATCGGCAAAATCAAGACACCGGAAATTACGCGATTCAAAGGTCTGGGTGAGATATCGCCTGACGAGTTCAAGGGCTTCATCGGTGCCGGTATCCGTTTGGACCAAGTGACGCTGCGTAAGGATGACAACGTGAAGGAGCTATTAGCTTACTATATGGGTAAGAACACGACCGAGCGCCAACAGTTCATCATTGACAACCTGGTTATTGAAGAAGACCGCGTCGATGAATTCGAGGATTGATAATTTATGATTGATGAATTATGAAAGCTCTTCTTGCATTTATCATAATGGCGGCGTTGATAGTGGCTCTGATTGAAATTAACGAGCGCATCAAAGCGAAGAAACCAAAAGAGGACTGCACGCGCGAAACGAAAGAAACAGCGGCTTGCCAGGAGTGCGGTCTATTGGATATTTGCACCAAAGAAGACAAGCAGAAATAGCTATTTGGACCAAGAAAAACATTTTTTTGCATAAAAAATAGCATAATTATTTGCATATATGCAATTTTTGTTGTATCTTTGCAGCGAATTATGCAATTATGCATAAATAGCAATAGGTAAACAAACATAAACAAATTAATTTATATGTCTATGAAGAAAGGTTTATTTCTTAGCCTCATCGCAGCAGTAGCGATGTTGGCATCGTGCAACAAGACGTTGCCCAACCCTGAGCAAATCAGTGTTAATCCGAGTCCGCTGGAAGTAAAGGGCGGTAAGGTGAACGCAGACATCACGGGTACTTTCCCTGAGAAGAAATTCGCAAAGAAAGGCGTACTCGTTGTTACTCCGGTTCTCAAATATGAGGGCCAGGAAGTTCTGGGCGAGCCTGTTACCTACGTAGGTGAGAAGGCCAAAGAGAACGGCAAGACCGTTAACTACAAAAACGGCGGCAAGTACAGCCAGAGCTGCTCGTTCGACTATGTACCTGCAATGCGCAAGTCCGAGCTCTATCTCCGCTTCGAGGCGAACATCGGCAAGAAGGTGATTGAGATTCCTGACCTTAAGATTGCTGACGGTGTGGTTGCTACCGCTGAGTTGGCAAGCGCAAAGGACAACAAGACCGCTTCTACTCCTGACAAATTCCAGCGCATCATCCAAGAGATGACAGAGGCTGACATCCAGTTCCTTATCCAGAGCGCAGAAATCCGCTCGAAGGAGACCAAGAAAGATGAGATGAAGGCCCTGCAGGCTGCTATCAAGGACGCAAAAGAGGCAGAGCGCAAAGAGATTAACAAGATTGAAGTAGCCGGTTATGCTTCTCCTGATGGTGGCATGAACCTGAACGAGAAACTCGCTCAGAACCGTCAGAAAGCTGCTGCCAAATTCCTTCAGAAAGACCTGAAGAAGAACAAAGTGGCTAACGGCATCGAGTCGAACATCACCGCTGAGGACTGGGAAGGCTTCCAGAAAGCTATGGAGAACAGCAACATCCAAGACAAGGACCTCGTTCTGCGTGTGCTCTCGATGTACAGCGATCCTGAAGAGCGTGAGGCTCAAATCAAGAACCTGAGCTCCGTTTACGGCAGCATCAAGGAAGACATCCTTCCGGCTCTGCGCCGCAGCCGTCTCATCCTGACGACCGACCTTATCGGCAAGAGCGACGAGGAGATCAAGAAACTGGCCAAGGAAGACCCGTCACAGTTGAGCGTTGAGGAGTTGCTGTATGCAGCTACCCTGACCGACGACAAGGCAGAGAAGATGGATATCTATACCAAGGCTGCTAATATCTACAATGACTACCGCGCATGGAACGGTCTCGGCCAGCTCTACTTCGAGGATGGCAACATCGCAGAGGCTCGTCGTTGCTACAGCAAGGCTCTGGAGATTCAACCGAACGATCCGGACGTGAACTACAACGCAGGTATCGCAGCTATGGCTGACGGTGATCTGACCAAGGCAGAGGAATACCTCGGCAAGGCAGCCGGCACAAAGGCTAACCTGAGCGCAGCTCTCGGTACCCTCTATACCCAGAAGGGTGACTATGCTGCAGCCAAGAAGGCTTACGGCAACACTCCGACCAACAACGCTGCTGTTCAGCAGATTCTGAATGAGGACTATGCCGGTGCATCGAAGACTCTGGACGCTGTGAAAGAGCCGAATGCAACTACCGCATACCTCAAGGCTATCGTTGGTGCCCGCACGAACGACAAGGCTGCGGTATATGCTAACCTCAAGAGCGCTATCGCTCAGGACGCCAGCATGAAGGCTCGCGCTGCTGAGGATATCGAGTTTGCGAAGTTTGCAGAGGACGCTGAATTCCAAGCAATCGTTAAATAATGTCAGTACTTTTCCCTAAAGTACAAAAACCCCGTGAGTGGGACTATCGCCCCATTTACTTTGACAAGGAAAAGGAGGCGCGCAAGGACAAAAAACTTGCGCGTCTTCGTCGCGGGGCTTTCCGAGAAGAGCACGAGAAGAACATGACCCAGTTGCGCAAGAAGAGAGAGTCAAAACTTGTGCTATGGATTGTTCTGCTCGGTTTGCTCATTTTCGGCGTATATATATTATTATAAGGTGTAAGCTGTGGACATCATTCATCTGTTACCGGACAGCGTGGCCAACCAGATAGCGGCAGGCGAAGTGATTCAACGCCCTGCATCATGCCTCAAAGAGTTGGTGGAGAATAGTCTGGATGCGGGTGCCACCCGTATTCAGGTCATTGTTCGTGATGCCGGTCGCACGCTGCTACAGGTGATAGATGACGGCATCGGCATGAGCGAAATGGACGCACGTCTGGCTTTCGAACGCCATGCCACGAGTAAGATTCGCGAAGCACAAGACCTATTCTCTCTCCGCACAATGGGTTTCCGCGGCGAAGCCCTTGCCTCCATATGCGCTGTAGCACAAGTGGAGATGACCACACGGCGTGCGGAAGATGAGACAGGAACTCTCATAGAGATTCACGGTTCAGACGTCATCCGTCAGGAACCCTGCAGTTGCCCTGTTGGCACAAATATCAAGGTCAGCAACCTCTTTTTCAATGTGCCGGTACGGCGTAAGTTCCTCAAGACCGACCAGACTGAGTTACGCAACCTGCTGACCGAGTTCTACCATATCGTACTCGTCTATCCCAAGGTGTCCTTCACCTTTGTACACAATGACGAGATTCTGCTTGAACTGCCTATCGGTACAGAAAAACAGCGCATCGAGGCTGTTTTCGGCAACCCTAAGCGCAATGTATACACCTCCGCATTCGTTGATATCAACACCCAAACGGAGTTAGTGTCCGTACGCGGTTTCGTGATTAAGCCTGAAAATGCCACAAAGAAGGCTGAGCAATATTTCTTTGTTAACGGCCGCTACATGCGTCATCCATACTTTCTCAAGGCCGTTCAAACCGCCTATTCGGGTATGCTGACGGCGGACTATCAGCCATCATTCTTCATATATTTCGACATCAATCCCGAAGCGATAGATGTAAACATACACCCGACGAAGACTGAGATTAAGTTCGCTGACGAGCAAGCTATCTTCCAAATACTGATGGCGTCCGTACGCGAGGCTCTCGGCAAGTTCACCCTTGCGCCCACCATTGATTTCGACACACGTGGGAGTATTGACATTCCCGTCATGCCTGAGCAACCTGTTTCGAAGCCGACCATACACGTAGACACCACATACAATCCATTCCACACTCGCGGCGCTATCTATCCCGACAAGCCGACAAAAGGCTGGGAGACGCTGTATGACGGCATACTGGAAGAACGCCCGCAAAGCGAGATTACCGATGATCTTCTGCGGCCTGCCGATGTGGAGAGTTGTACATTATGGCAGTACGGCGGCAAGTATATCCTCCTGCCGAGCGCTAATGGTTTGGTGATGATACACCAGCACCGCGCTCACGCAGCCGTCTTGTTCGCGCAATTCGCCGAGCAACTGGCGAATACACAAGGCGCTATGCAGCAACTCCTTTTCCCGGAAGTGCTGACGCTGTCGCAGGAAGATATGGTGCTGATAGCGCAACTGCTGCCAGACCTAAAAGCCATCGGCTTTGATTTGGAACAATTGAGTCCAGACAGCTATTCGATTAACGGCATACCTGCTCAACTGGCCAACCAATCCGCTATACCTGTGCTACAGCAAATCCTGCAGCAAGTACAAGAACGGGGCGCGGACACGCAGAGGGAATGGCGCGAACAGATAGCACTCTCCCTTGCTGAAACGACCGCCATCCCATCCGGAAAAAGCCTGACGGAACCGGAGATGCGCGATATAGTGATACGACTTGTGCAACTATCCAACTACCGCCGTACAGCAGACGGCAAGACCATCGTATCGCTGCTTACGGATGAAGAAATCAACAAACGATTCTAAACCCAACTAACGAACCATGAGACATATCCATTACGTATTATTTATCACTTTTTTCCTTGCCGCCTGTACACCGCAAGACCATTTGACCATTTTGCATACCAACGACACCCATTCCCAGGTGGAGCCAAACGGGAATGACCAGGGCGGCTATGCCCGTCGAATGGGACTGATTGCAGCGGAACGCAAAGCAGACAAGAACCTGCTACTGGTCGATGCCGGGGATTTTTGTCAAGGCACGCCATATTTCAATTTCTATCACGGCCGTGTAGAAATAGACGCAATGAACAAGATGCACTACGATGCTGTCACTCTTGGCAACCATGAGTTTGACAACGGTTTGGACACACTCGCCGCAGTGCTAAAAACAGCTCAGTTCCCTATTGTATGCGCCAATTATGACTTCACAGGCACCGCAATGGAAAATATCACACACGCCTATACGATTATCCGAAAGGGCGGTCTTAAAATTGGCGTGTTCGGCTTGGGTTGCGACCCGAAAGGCCTGATAGCAGACAAGAATTTCCTGCCGGCAAAATATATCGACCCACTGCCTGTTGCCCAAGCGATGGCAGATACACTTCATGCGCAGGGATGCGACGTTGTGGTATGCCTCAGTCATCTCGGTACATATGGCAAATCGGACGAAGATATGTGCGATGCAACACTTGCCAAGAAGACCCGTGGCATTGATGTATTTGTGGGCGGTCATACTCACAAATTATACGATAATTTGCGTGTAGCAAATTTGGACGGAGATTCGGTTCCATTATGCCAAATGGGCAAAAGTGGCATCTATTTAGGCAAAATAATGTTAAGTTTGAGTGACAAAAACGAAAAATAAGACAAAAAAATTTGCGTATATCAGAAAAAAACAGTAATTTTGCACCGATTTTGCAGAATAGGCGTACATTGTTACATACGATTATTCATAAAAAACACATAGATATTAACTAAAAGCATTTAGTATTATGGCAGAAATTGAAGCTAAAGTGAAAGCAATCATTGCTGATAAGCTTGGTGTAGAAGAGTCTCAAGTTACCAACGAGGCTAATTTCCAAACTGATCTGGGAGCAGATTCTCTGGACACTGTTGAGATGATCATGGAGTTCGAGAAGGAGTTCAATATTGAAATTCCGGACGAGGATACTCAGAAGATTGCTACCGTAGGCGACGCTATCGCTTATGTAGAAAAGAAAGCCGGAAAGTAAATTTCTTTTTACATTAGTTTGCGAGTTTACGGGAAAACTGTAAACTCGTATGCTTTTTATTTACACGTAGGATAATTATGCAGTTAAGACGAGTTGTAATAACGGGACTCGGAGCATTGACTCCAGTGGGTAATTCCGCTCCGGAGACATGGGAAGCGCTGGTGAACGGCAAGAATGGTATTGCGCCTATCACTGCTTTTGACGCAACACTTTTCAAGACGCATTTCGCGGGCGAAGTGAAGAACTTCGACCCGACACCGGTGATTGATCGCAAGGAGGCACGAAAGATGGACCGCTATTCTCAGTTCTCGGTATGCGTAGCAGATGAGGCCTTGAAGGACAGCGGACTGGATTTAGAACAAGAGGACCGCAGCCGTGTCGGTGTGATATGGGGTAGCGGAATGGGCGGTTTGCAGTCCACCGAGTCAGAAATCATTGATTTCGCAAAAGGAGACGGAGTACCCCGTTTCAACCCGTTCATGATACCGAAGGCTATTCCAAGCATTGCGGCAGGACATATATCCATCCGCTTCGGTTTGGGTGGTCCGAGCTATTCAGTGTCCACAGCCTGCTCGTCTTCCTCTCACGCAGTAGGTACAGCGTTTGACCAGATTCGTCTCGGTCATGCAGACGTGCTGCTGACCGGCGGTGCTGATGCCGATGTCACCTATACCGGCATCGGCGGCTTCAACTCGCTGCATGCCCTCTCTACACGCAATGACTCACCGGAAACAGCCAGCCGTCCTTTCTCAAAATCCCGTGACGGCTTTGTATTGGGCGAAGGTGCGGCTTGTCTCATCTTAGAGGACTATGAACATGCGAAGGCTCGTGGTGCAAAAATCTACGCCGAGATTATAGGTGAGGGAATGACTTCGGATGCCTACCACATGACAGCCCCGGACCCAGAAGGAAAGGGCGCTGAGCGGGTGATGCGCTTAGCCATCAAAGATGCAGGACTACAACCGGAACAGATTGATTTCATCAATACACACGGCACCTCCACTCCCTTAGGCGATGTGACGGAGGTGAAAGCTATCCAACGCGTCTTCGGCGAGCATGTATATGAGATGAACCTCGATTCAACCAAATCCATGACGGGTCATTTGATAGGCGCGACAGGTGCTGTAGAAGCATTAGCATGCATCATGGCGCTCAAGGACGGTATCATCCCGCCGACTATCAACCATGACCCGGAGGATATTGACGAGGAAATTGACTACCGCATCAACTTTACGTTTGACAAGGCACAGAAACGCGATATCCGCTATGCTCTGAGTAATACCTTCGGGTTCGGCGGGCACAATGCGTGTCTGGTATTTAAGAAGTGGGAAGAGTGACCCACATACACTATTCACTCTATTAGTCACCATAAATTTATTTAAGGTATTATGATTACAAAAATTGGCGAAAATGCAGGCCTCGTATGGGGTGCTCTGCTGAATGGTGCTCAAGGTATTAAGGCTCTCAAGAAAGCTACCAAGCTGAAAAATGAGGAGTTGTACCTGGCACTCGGTTGGCTTGCTCGTGAGGGTAAACTCACCTTCAAAGAGACTGAGGCTGACTTGATTATTGCATTGGCTTAATCATGGTAATTGCAATCGTAGGCGCCTCTGGCGCCGTCGGACAGGAACTGCTGCGTGTTCTCGAACAACGGCAGTTCCCGCTCTCCGAACTCCGATTATTCGGTTCAGAGCGGAGTGCCGGCACTAAGTATGAATTCCGCAGCAAGCAATACGAAGTACAACTGCTGCAACACGACGACGCTTTCAAGGGCGTCGATATTGCTTTTGTCTCCGCGGGCGCAGGCGTATCACGCACGTATGCGGAAGATATCACCCGTTTCGGGGCGATTATGATTGACAACTCCTCTGCATTCCGTATGGATGAGGATGTGCCGTTGGTGGTGCCAGAAGTAAATGCCGCAGATGCGTTGAACCGTCCGCGCAACATCATTGCCAACCCGAATTGCACGACAATTCAGATGGTGGTGGCACTTCAGGCAATCGAGCGCATCAGCCATATCAAGCGTGTACATGTGGCGACTTACCAGGCTGCTTCAGGCGCAGGCGCACAGGCGATGAAGGAGTTAGAGACACAATACCGCCAGGTGCTTAACGGCGAAGATGTGACGGTCAATAAGTTTGCCTATCAGTTGGCATATAACCTCATTCCTCATATTGATGTATTCACCGAGAACGGGTACACCAAAGAGGAGATGAAGATGTTCAACGAGACCAGAAAGATTATGCGCTCGGATGTCAAGGTCAGCGCTACATGTGTGCGTGTGCCATCACTTCGGGCACATAGCGAGAGTATCTGGGTGGAGACAGAGCGTCCGGTGAGCGTAGAGCAAGCTAAAGCTGCTTTTGAAAAAGCAGAAGGCTGCGTGCTCATGGATGAACCGGAGAAAAAAATTTACCCTATGCCGCTGTTCCTCAGTGGCAAAGACGAAGTGTTCATCGGCCGAATCCGCAAGGACCTGACCGACGAAAACGGACTTAGTTTCTGGTGCGTGAGCGACCAGATACGCAAAGGTGCGGCCCTCAATGCCGTGCAAATAGCGGAATACCTGTTGCATCAACAATGACTCATAGTTCATCCGAAATAGAAATAATGGCGCCCGTAGGGTGTTGGGAATCGCTGGCTGCGGCTATACAAGCCGGGGCGACCAGTGTCTATTTCGGCATTGAGCACCTCAATATGCGTGCCCGCAGTTCGGTCAATTTCACGACCGATGATATGCGGACCATCGTGGATACGTGCCGCGCAGCGGGTGTCAAGACCTATCTGACCGTCAATACCGTCATGTATCCAGAGGACCTTCCGCTTATGCGGCAGATTGTGGATAAGGCGCATGAAGTGGGTGTGGATGCTATTATTGCGTCGGACATCGCCGTTATGCAGTACGCCAATACCATCGGCCAAGAGGTGCATCTATCCACACAACTGAATATTGCCAACACGGAAGCGCTGAAGTTCTATGCGCAGTTCGCCGATGTTGTAGTTCTGGCGCGTGAGTTAAACATGGACCAAGTGGCATCTATCTATCGCGACATTGAGGAACAGCATATCTGCGGACACAACGGACAGCCGATACGTATCGAGATGTTCTGTCACGGAGCGCTCTGCATGGCAGTAAGCGGCAAGTGCTATCTGAGCCTCAATAATTATGGCCTATCCGCCAACCGCGGAGCTTGTGTGCAGGTATGCCGGCGCGGCTATACGGTGAAGGACAAGTCTTCGGATTTGGAATTGGATATTGATAACCAGTATATCATGTCACCAAAGGATTTGAAGACCATTCATTTCCTCAACAAAATGCTGGATGCCGGTGTGCGTGTACTGAAAATCGAAGGACGGGCACGTGGTGCGGAATATGTAGATACCGTTGTGCGTTGCTATAAAGAGGCCGTAGAGGCTTGGCAGAAGGGAGAATACAACGATGACACGATTATCACGCCAAAGATAGCCGACTGGGAGGAACGCCTGAGCCGTGTATTCAATCGCGGGTTCTGGGATGGTTACTATCTTGGTCAGCGGCTTGGCGAATGGACACATTCGTACGGCAACAAAGCCACACGGAAGAAAATGTACGCCGCAAAATGCACCAATTTCTTCAAGAACCTCAGTGTAGCAGAGTTTGTGGTAGAGGCTGTAGAGGCTATCGAAGAGGGGCAAGACCTGCTGATTACCGGCGAGACAACCGGTGTCTATGAATGCAAGGCAGAAGGTTTACGTGATACAGACGGTCGACCTACTAAGCTTGTTAAACAGGGACAATACTTCTCAATCAAAACCGACCGACTTATTCGTCGGGGAGACAAGATGTATCTATGGGAGAAGGAATAACACATATTATATCTCCGCTCAGCGCACCTTGGTGCGGATGGGTCATGCTCGGTCTAATGGTGTGCTGCATTCTCAGTGAGTTCTTTCAGCCCGGAATCATCAGCCAGGCAACCGCCTCTCTGCGTGTACGAACCAACCGAATGTATAAAGATGCACCTGTACATTTCTTCGGGCAGATATGCATCAACCTCTTCCGCTTCGGCACAATAGCGATGCTACTTTGCCTCTGTTTTTACACGCAAGGGCAGTTCTCCTTCTTGTCCTATTTAGCGATTAATGCACTTCTTGTTGCGGTAATGGTTGTGAAGATGATCGGCAATGTGGTGCTTGATTATACTTTCTCGCTCTCTCGCCGCTTTGGTGGAGCGTACGAGCATTATGCCAATATCGCCACGCTGATATGCCTGCTGATATGGCCAGCAGTGCTTATATTAATACATATCGGCACTCCCGTTGCGTGCTGTTGGACGTTGGGAGTGGCAGCTTTCCTATTCATCGCTCTGTGGGTGTACCGCAGTGCGGCTCAATATATCACATCACCGGTAGCATTGCTGTATATGTTGCTATACTGGTGTACAATGGAGTTGCTGCCCATGGCGGCACTCGTCTATCTCTCGGAAATAACGATAACAACCATATGAAAACAAAGATTCTATTCTCACAACCACGTCCTGAAACGGCGCATAACCCGTACTCGCGTTTGGAGGAGCAGTTTGATGTACAGTGTGATTTCTATCAGTTTATTCACATTGAGGGACTTACAGCGCGTGAGTTTCGTCAGCAGCACATCAACCCATTGGACTATACTGCCGTAATCCTCAATTCAAAACTGGGTGCGGAGCACTATTTTCGTATGTGCGAGGAGATGCGGTTGAATGTGCCGGACTCTATGCATTACTACTGCAATACCGAGCAAGTCGGGCTCTATCTGCAGAAGTTTATCAACTATCGAAAGCGCAAAGTATTCTTCCCAGAGACTGGAAACAAATTCGAAGACCTGCTACCCGCTATGCACCGTCGGCCTAACGAAAAGTACATGATGGTGCTATCTGACATCCATACGGACGACCAGATAAACATGTTTGCGCAAAATGGCATTGAAGTAACGCCAGCTATTATGTATCGCACCGTAACGACTGCATGGCCGAAGGAAAAGCCTTTCGACTATGATATAGTAGCTCTCTTCACGCCGGCGGGTGTGACATCTCTGCGCGAGAATTTCCCCGACTGGCAACAAGGCAAGACACTTATCGCCGCTTTCGGAGAAGGAACTATCCGTTCCCTTGAAGAAGCCGGGTATCGTGTGGACATAGAAGCAGCACCGGGCAAGCCATTTGCCTCACTTCCTATGGCCATTGCCGACTATCTGGATAAGCATGCCTAATACCTTTCCAAAATATAACAAACTCTGCGGAAAGGAACGTATAGCCACGCTCTACAAGGATGGCAAGCGTTTTACGGCGTGGCCATTGCGCATTACATGGCTGCCGACCGAAGGAACAGAAACAACACAAATCCTTATATGGGCACCTAAATCGCTCTTCAAGCATGCCGTTCAACGCAATCATTTGCGACGACTGATGCGTGAGGCGTATAGGTTGCACCAGGACCTCCTGAGTGAAGAGCATTATTTGATTGCCTTCAACTATATGGACAAAGAAGAACAACCATACGCGGTTATAGAGAAAGCAGTATGCAAGGCACTGAAAAAAATAGCAAGTCTCCATTAACAGAAGATACATGGAAGATATGGCTGCGAAAGGTATTCCTTCTTCCCGTCTACTTCTATCGTGTCTTCATTTCGCCGCTCACTCCTCCTTCGTGCCGCTTCACACCCACATGCAGCCAGTATATGGTAGAAGCCGTACTCAAATACGGAATCTTCAAAGGCGGCTGGCTGGGTATTAAACGTATTCTGCGATGCCATCCTTGGGGCGGCTCCGGTTACGACCCGGTTCCTTGATAGTAACTTTGTCACGATAAACCATTAAACTGTTAATACATCATAAATGCGAATAGATATTATCACTTGCTGTCCCGAACTGCTGGAATCCCCACTTAACCACTCCATTATTCAACGCGCAAAGAACAAAGGGCTTTGCGAGATATATGTACATAACTTGCGCGACTGGACCTTAGACAAGCACCGTAAGGTGGATGACTATGCTTTCGGTTTCGGGGCAGGAATGGTGCTACAGATAGAGCCTATAGACCGCCTCATCACACATCTCACCTCAGAACGTCATTATGATGAAATTATCTTCACAGCGCCAGATGGAGAACGCTTTGACCAGAAAGCGGCGAATGAGCTCTCGCTCAAGGAGAATATCATCATCCTTTGCGGGCATTACAAAGGCGTTGACCAACGTGTGCGCGATCATCTAATTACGCGCGAGTACAGCATCGGTGATTTTGTGCTAACCGGTGGTGAAATGCCGGCGGCAATGATGACAGACGCTATCGTACGACTTCTTCCTGGGGCGCTTGGAGATGTCGAATCCGCTCTCAATGATTCATTTCAAGACGGACTGCTCGAATCGGGTGTCTATACACGCCCAGCAGAATACAAGGGATGGAAAGTGCCAGAGATTCTTCTTAGCGGTCACCAAGCAAAGATAGAGGAGTGGCTATATGAACAATCACTGGAGCACACCCAACAGAGAAGACCCGATTTGCTAGAAGAAGAATAAAACATTCTATTTGAGAAATACGGTTACTTTTGCAAAGTGCAAATTGCATTTTTATGTTTTATAGCATTTTTTTTTCAAAATATTTGGTCATATTGTCAAAAAGCAGTACTTTTGCACCGTGTTTTTCATGGTATTAGATTTAAGGTTAAGTAAAAAGATTGGGTTGTCGGGAGACAACCTTCTTTGTTTTTATACCATTTAGCGAGAACGGAGCGCGTGGCGAGCAATAGCAGAAGCAAGCCAAGCAAAGATAGAGACACCCGTGGGAATCCACCCCACGGCATTTTCTTTCACGAAGAAGTCAGCCCATGGATTGAGTATCCATCCCTGAGTAATAAAGAGCGCCGCCCAGATAGCCACTAGAGTATACCCGATAAGCGTAGACAGAAATGCATGGAAACTAAAAAGATTCTGGACCACAAGATATATCCATATCGGAATTATCAGGAATACGACTGTCGGCAACCAATAAGAGGCGATACCCAATAATAACGCCACCTGAAAACATTCTTCCACAGAACTTGTATAGCGCTTAATTCGGCTTATAATCAAGATACATAATTGCACTACAGCCGCAACAAGAAAACCGAACCAGTAATTATGGTTGGCTATTCCGTCCAAGTCCACCCAAACCAACACAGGCAGAAGAGCACCACCTATTGCCAGCAGCCAAAAGACTACCGGCAACAGATGGTATAATATCGCTTGTGTGTGTCGTCTCACTCGATAAAGCCTTTGCGGCGGAGCAGGTTCTTCGGGTCGGCCTCCTTGCCACGGAACTCAAGATACAACTCCTGTGCGTCACGCGTACCACCTTGCTCGAGCAAATGACGGAAGCGCTTTGCTGTTTCTGCGTCGAATAGGTCACCAGTCTCTTTGAAGGCAGCGAAGGCGTCTGCATCCAGCACGGCTGCCCATGTATAGCTGTAATAGCCGGCCTCGTAGCCCGTGGTGAAAATATGATTGTAGAACGTGGGACGGTAACGAACGATAATCTCGTCAATCATACCCATTTTATCCAGACTCTTCTTTTCAAAAGCATCTACGTCCAGACCCTCTGCACTCGTCAACTCATGGAAATCCATGTCGAGGATAGAAGCCGACAGCAGTTCTGTTGTCACAAATCCCTGGTTAAATTTACCAGCCTTATTGATTTTTTCTATCAGTTCATCGGGAATGACTTCGCCTGTCTGATAATGGAAAGCATATGTCTTCAGCACCTCCGGTTCATAAGCGTAGTTCTCCATGAATTGGCTCGGCAATTCCACGAAGTCGCGCGGCACACGCGTACCACTCAGACTCTTGTAGTGCGCCTTGCTCATCAGTCCATGCAGGGCGTGACCAAACTCATGGAACAGCGTCTCTACATCGTCCATTGAGAGCAGCGATGGATTGCCGGCGGTAGGTTTGTTGAAATTACCTACATTGATAATCACAGGACGGTGATCCACGCCTTCTGCATCCACATACTGCGGCAGGATTTCATTCATCCATGCGCCCGGACGCTTTCCTGCACGCGGGAAATAATCGGTGTAGAGAATACCTACCAGTGCGCCTTCAGCGTCTGTCACTTTGAATACCTCCACTTCGGGGTTGTACACCGGCATATTCTCCAGTTTCTCGAACTGAAGTCCGTAAAGCTTAGTTGCCACGCCAAATGCACCTTTGCGAACGTTGGAGAGCTCGAAGTACGGCTTGATTTCCTCCTCGTCAAGGGCATATTTGGCTTTGCGCAGTTTCTCTGCGTAGTACCACCAGTCCCAAGGTTGGAGTTTCTCGCCCGGCAGGTCCTCGTCCAGCAGTTTCTGCAGTTCAGCAGCCTCACGTTTGGCAGCAGCGAGTGACGGAGCCCATACGGATGCCAGAAAAGCATCTACGGTCTGATGGTTCATCGCCATGCAATCCGAGAGGATATAGTCGGCAGGATTATCGTAGCCAAACAGTTTGGCTTTCTCAATACGCAGTTCCATCTCGCGGATGATGACGGCTTTGTTGTCGTTCTCGTTGCCGTGGTTGCCACGGGTGGTGTAGTCCAGCAGCAACTGTTTGCGCAGTTCTCGATTCTCGCAATATTGCAGTACCGGTGTAAAGGAAGTGCGCTTCGGTGTGAAGAGCCATTCGCCCGGATGACCTGCTGCGGCTGCTTCTTCTGCTGCTGCAGCCTTGGCGCTCTCCGGCAGACCTGCCAAGAGTTTCTCATCCGTGACAAAGCGTTTTACGTCATCGCTGTTGGTCTCGGCCACAACATTGTTACCGAATTTGAGCGAGAGAAGCGCCAATTCCTGGTTAATCTCTTTGAGACGCTCTTTTTTATCTTCGGGAAGGTTAGCACCGTTGTCCGCGAAGTTCTTGTAGGTCTGCGTGACCAAACGCATTTGCTCCGGATTGAGTCCTAACTGCTCACGCTGGCCATACACGGCCTTCACGCGCTGGAATAGTTTGTCGTTGAGGATGATGCCGTCGCTCAGTTCGCTCATCATTGGACTCACTTTCTCGGCTATTTCATTCATCTCATTGTTGCCGTCAGCCTCCAGCACATTGAAGAACACACCTACCGCGCGGTCCAACAATGAACCTGTGCGGTCCAGTGCCACTATGGTATTCTCGAATGTAGGCTCTGCCTCGTTATTGGCGATGGCCTCCACTTCCGCTTTCTGCTCCGTGATGGCGGTCTCAAAAGCCGGCAGATAATGTTTCAACTCAATCTTGTCAAATGCCGGTACACCATAGGGTGTGTTCGGCTGCTCCAACAAGGGATTCGATTTGTTGCAAGCGAACAAACTCATAGCTAATGCTCCTAAAATAATGATTTTTTTCATAACAATGTTATTTGATTCGTACATTTTTCTCCATGGACTGCTTGATACGCTCCCTCAGTTCACGTGACTGATTGTCGGCTTTCTGATACCAGTGCGGTTTGAAATCCTGAGCAAACTTGCACTTCGCTAGTTTTATTTGCAGGTTGTCCATGTTTCCGCTCACGTTCACGCCGAGGTAGATAGGACTGAGCACATTGATATCGTAATCGAACGTCATGTTGGTATTATGCCGTCCGCCGAGCGCCACCATGTAGTTATCCATCTGGACACAGAGCGGATAGACGTCTATCTCATTCTTGTAAATGGTTATCTCCGCATTGATAGAGTCAATCTTATTCTCGGTCTTCTTGTTGAAGAGCAGCAGTTTGCTGATTTTCGAGAATGTCTCGCCATCCAATACCACAAGATCTTTGGCGGTCAACGCTGCGGCTCCGCGCAGGGTGCTCATCTTCGGTTGATACTGGCTGTTGGTATAGGTCTCTGCCGCTAAGTGGAACTCGGCTGCGCCCTTGAATGAACTAAGCATCGGTACCAGTTGCTCGAGGTTCGGAATCATCGTCAGCAGTTCGTCGATATCTACGTCAATCATATGGTAATCAAAGCCCACATAGATATGATTGCGTCGCGGCGTGCGGTACATGCCCGTTAACTGCAACTTCGCTGCGCGGCATACAAAACCGACCTCATCCAGTATCAACGTACCATCCTTGATATAAATGCCGCCCTTCAGATCCTTGGCATTCTGGTTGAATATATCCACGGATTGCATGTGCGTATTGAGCGCCAAATCTACATCCGTCGGAACAAGGAAGGGCTCCGACTCGGTGTTGGCATTGGCTGTTTCGGCATTGGTGTTGGTAGTTGGCTCTTTGCTCTCAGGAACTTCCTCTTCGCTGCCGCTGTCGGCAGAGAACCATGCCAATAACTGGTTCGCATCGCAGTGGTTGGAAATGATATCCAGTTCGCCTTCCAGAATAGCTTCGTGACGGAACCACTTACCTATATTGCGCACATTACCCTTGAGGTTCAAATCGCTGTTTCCCAATTCGATACGGGCATCATTGATAGCCATCTCACGGTTCGAATAACTGAAGTCAATCGACGGGATATAAACCGGTTCGGGCAATCGCTCCGGCATGTTGGCTTTGCCGTCTTTGAGTTTGACGCTCAGGCGCGGGTTCCACTGGAGGAGTATATTCTCTTCTCCGGCTTTGTACCGTGCAGCAGCCTCCAGCGCCAGAGAGCCTGTCTGGGCTTGCATCTCATCACCCATACGGGCATTGAGAGCCTGTGTGTTGAGTTTGGCTTTGAGGCGCGGGGCAGACTTGTCTTTTCGTCCGCCACTGAGTGAAGCTTCGAGCTGTGAAGCCTTCAGGTCCGCTTTGATATCCTTGAAGAAGCCGTCCAACGCATCGCAGTCCAGCGAGGCCTGCAGCACCGGCATGACAGTCGTGTCCTTGGTGTTATACTCCGCATAAGCTTTCAGTTTCGGTGCATCGATGATGCCGCCCATCGAGTCCATCTCCACTTCCAGCGGACGCTCGGTCTGCAAGCCTACTGCCGCATAGAGCACAGGGTCGTTGGATAGCACATTGCCTGCCTCCAATTGGATAGACGATTGCTTGAGTGCGGCTTTCAGCGGCGTTGCCATACTGAAATCAATTTTGTCGGTCTCAAGGTCTATACGTGCCCAATTGACTTTCGGCTTGGAGGGTTTGCTATTTGGTATCTGAATGACAGCGTGCGTGGCAGGCAGGTCTGCTACCATGGAATCCATCGCGTAGTGGATGTCCTTCAGATTCAAGTCAGCGTTTATCTTGCCTTTGTGCAGCCTCATCTCCGTCAAGTCCGAGAGACGAATCTTCGCCTTAGCCGTACCTTTGGTTTGGCCCGTCAGCGTCATGTCTTTCGGCAGGAAGGCTTTGAAGTCCGGCAGGTTGGCATTCAGCGCCAGCTGTAGGTCGAGCAACATATCTTTCTCTATATCGCTGATAACACCTTTTGCCTCCAGTTCCGATTTCCAGAGGTGAGCTTTCGCGGCATGTAATGTTACTACCGGCATCTGCGTATCGCTGTAGGTGCCTTTGGCAGAAGCATCCAATGTGATGTCGCCGCGTAACTTATAGGATTCAATAGCTTTGGTGAATGATTTCGGCACCAGCGCCATTACCGACTCGATATCCCATGTGTCGGTCTTCAGCCGTGCATCCATGTCAATCGTATCGCCCAAGGTCACCTCGCCATTCAGTTCCAACCCGAAATCATTGACCGCCAATAAGATGCCGTCGAAGACAAAATGCATGGAGTCCAGGTTCATCGCCATCGGCGCCAACAACTCTACATGCAGACTATCCGCATAGGTCTCGCCTTTGAGACGTGCGCACACATCTTTGGCATCCAATGCGAGCAACATGTCATCCCAACTCTCCGCTTCGGCACTCAGTTCGGTCTCGCCCAACGAAGCCTTGATAGTATCTTTGGCATCCACAAAAGTGATTGCGTTTGCTTTGATATGCAGTCCGTCCACACGCAGTTCATTGAATGGCAGGGAGAACGCTGTGGTATCCACCTCCTCCACCGTGTCGGGCGAAGTGATGAATGCACCTGTCAGGTTCGTCGTGCCGTCCGGTGCGATGTAGAAATTAACCTTCGCATCGTCCAATATGGCTTCATGCACATGCAGGTTGCTATGGTTGAGAAACTCCGCCACATCCACTGTGGCTGTGAGGTGCTTTGCCTCTACGACGGTGTCGTTCTGTGCACCGGCTTTGGGATTGAGCAGCAGCAGTCCATCAGCACGCAGACCGAAACGAGGGAAGGTGGAGAAGAATGTCAGGTCCACCTCTCCTATCTCATACGGACAGGCAATGAATTTGTCTGCTGCTTGGCGGGCGATAGGTGTCAGGCGTGCCGGCGTGAAGACAACATACATCGCAATGCATGCCACCGCCACCACCGTCAGCACCAGACCTAACAGCGTCCAACCGATGATTTTGAGAGCTTTCATTTCACTTCAACTATCTTAGTGAATTTAAACTTACTGCTAGGATAATCTTTTTCGTAGTAATTTAAATTAGAAGGTGTTAGATTAGACACTATATAAACCTTAGGTATATCTGCCCAACCTTCATCCATTTTATGGATTTCTAGAAGTTCTTTTTCATTCAAACGATACTTAAACCATCCATTTCCATGAAATACTAAATCTTCTTCGTAAACATCTTCGCTCTCAGTCCACTCGCATCCCCAAAAGTAATTTGTTTCATCGCTCTGGTCTGTAGTAAAACGGACATAATGTCCTAGAAGTGTATCTCCATTTTCCAACCACAATCCCTGCAGGTCCGACAAACGGTATTCCGGTTGAGACGGACCGAGCATGTTACAACTGCTAAATGCAATACCTACGAGCGCAACCAGCGCCAGATAATAGATTTTTCTCATACTTATGCTTTTTGAATGTTAATCATTACGTTATATCCGTCCATTTCGACCGGAGTGGTTCCGGAGCCGGCTTGCCATTCGGCGACAGGTTTTGTCTCCAATGATAGCGATGCAGCCAGCACTTGCGAGGCGATATATTCACCGCAGTGGAGCACGGCGTTGTGAATCTCCGGACGGTCCTCTATTGTGACGAGGATACGGTCGGTTATCTCCAGGCCGGATGACTTACGGAGGTTCTGAATACGGTTAATCAGTTCGCGAGCGATACCTTCTTCTATCAGTTCGTCCGTCAGTTCGATATCCAGCACGATTTCCACGTCCTCTGCGATAAGTTGGTAGTCAACCGTTGCCAATTGATAGTTACCTTTCGCTTCCATCCGGGCTATTTGATCTTGGTCCATCGCGTTAATCTCTGCGGCTACGGCTTTCATGTTGGCGCCTACTTTCTTACCGAGCACTTTGAAGTTCGGTTTGATTTTCTTGACGAGACGAATCTCGCTCTGTTCTGCCGGCACGATGACCAGTTCCTTCACGTTCACTTCGCTCTTGATAAGGTCGGCTACGTGCAGCAGTGCGTCCGTCGTCTCTTGGTCGGGAGTAGGAATAACGGCTTTCTGCAGCGGTTGGCGAACATTCTTCTCGGCGCGTTTGCGCAGGCTGAGAATCATAGATGTGGCTTGTTGAGCCAGGTACATCTGACGCTCGAGGGTTTTGTTGATAAGAGATTCATCAGCTTTCGGCCACGTGCTGAGGTGTACTGTCTCGCCCGTGAGGTCACGGTAGAGACGGTCGGCATAGAACGGTGCATTCGGTGCCATCAGTTGTGCCACGGTCTTCAGACACGTGTACAGCGTTTGGTAGGCCGCCTGTTTGTCAGCGTCCATCTCACCGCCCCAGAACCGCTTGCGGTTCAGACGCACATACCAGTTGCTCAGGTCGTCCTGCACGAAATCAGAGATAGCACGTCCGGCCTTGGTCGGTTCGTATGCTTCGTACGCTTCGGTGACGTCTTTGATTAGTGAATTGAGCTTGCTCAGAATCCACAGGTCGATCTCGGCATACCCTGCTTTTAATCTGCTGATTCCCCCGGTTCGGTTCTCTCTCGATAGTGTCTCGCTAGTCTGATTTAGATCAATACCCCATCCGTCCACGTTCGCATAAAGTGCGAAGAAACCGTAGGTGTTATAGAGCGTTCCGAAGAACTTACGGCGCACCTCATCCACGCCTTCAGGGTCGAATTTGAGGTTCTCCCATGGGCTGGAGTTGGTCAGCATGTACCAGCGCACGGCGTCAGCTCCGTATTTGTCCAGTGCGCCGAACGGATCAACAGCGTTGCCCAGACGTTTGGACATCTTATTGCCGTTTTTGTCGAGCACCAGACCATTGGAGATGACATTCTTGTATGCTACCGTTCCTTCAATCATCGTGTGGATGGCGTGCAGCGTGAAGAACCAACCGCGTGTCTGGTCCACACCTTCAGAGATGAAGTCCGCTGTGCGGGGCAGGTCTGCGTTCTCGAACGGATAGTGGTTCTGTGCATAGGGCATCGCGCCAGAGTCAAACCATACGTCAATCAGGTCCAACTCGCGCTTCATCGGTTTGCCGCTCGGCGAAACGAGGATGATAGCGTCCACGTACGGACGATGGAGGTCTATGACGGAAGGGTCGTAGTTCGCCTTGCTGTAGTCGCCGGCTTTGTGTTTCGGCCACGGGTTGGCTTTCATGAAGCCTGCCTTCACAGATTTGTCGATTTCATCGAACAATTCTGCAATCGAACCGATGCAAATCTCCTCTTTGCCGTCTTCGGTACGCCATATAGGCAGCGGAGTGCCCCAATAACGCGAGCGGCTCAGGTTCCAGTCGTTCAGGTTCTCCAGCCATTTGCCGAAGCGTCCTGTGCCGGTGGATTCGGGTTGCCAGTTGATGGTCTTGTTGAGCGCAATCATCTCATCGCGCGCTTTGGTCGATTTGATGAACCAACTATCCAGCGGGTAGTAAAGCACAGGTTTGTCGGTACGCCAGCAATGGGGATAGGTGTGCACATGCTTCTCGCTGCGCAGAAGACGGCCGTCGGCTTTCATCTCCAGGCACAGGTGTAAATCCAATGTCTCAGCTTTGCTGGCTGCTGCTTCGTCGTATTTCCCGTCCACGGTGAACTGCGGGTCGTAGGCGTTCTTCACCCATCGACCGGCGTATTTGCTATAGAGCGCATCGTTTACGTTCGCTTGATACCATGCCTCGTCCAGGTCTTCCACTTTCCAGTATTTGCCGGTGAAATCAACCATCGGACGCGGACCGTAGTTCTTGGTCTGCATATACATTCCCGGCACGCCGGCTGCGTCACCCACTTTCTTATCGTCTGCACCGAACGTAGGCGCGATATGGACGATACCGGTACCGTCTTCGGTCGTCACGTAGTCACCCGGAATAACACGGAAGGCTCCTTTACCCGGGTTCACCCACGGGAAGAGCGGTTCGTATTCCAGACCGACGAGGTCCGCACCTTTGTAGCGAGCAACGATTTTCGGCTCCAGTAAGTTACCCTCTGCATCAACGCCGCAGAGCTCTTTCTTATAGGCATCGAGACGCGCTTCGGCAAGGATGATATGGTCGCCCGCCGGTGTCTCCACCTCCACGTAGTCAATCTTCGGTCCTACGCACAAAGCGGTGTTGGACGGCAGCGTCCAAGGCGTTGTGGTCCACGCGATGATGTATGTTGGTGCCTCAATTTTTAATTTGTCATTTTTAATTTTTAATTGAAACCTTGCCGTGCACGTAAGGTCCTTCACATCGCGGTAACAGCCCGGTTGGTTCAACTCATGCGAACTCAAACCCGTTCCTGCAGCCGGCGAATAAGGCTGAATGGTATAACCCTTATACAGATAGCCTTTCTTGTACAGCTCTTTGAGCAGGTACCAAAGCGTCTCGATATACTTGTTGTCGTAGGTGATATACGGGTTGTCGAGGTCCACCCAATATCCCATTTGTTTGGTCAGGTTGGTCCACTCCGCCGTGTATTTCATCACCTCGCGACGGCAAGCAGCGTTGTATTCGTCCACGCTGATTTTCTTGCCGATATCTTCTTTGGTGATACCCAGCATCTTCTCCACACCCAGCTCCACAGGCAGACCGTGTGTGTCCCAACCGGCCTTGCGGCGAACCTGATAGCCCTGCATCGTCTTGAAACGGCAGAACGTATCTTTTATCGTTCGCGCCATCACATGGTGGATACCCGGCATTCCGTTCGCCGAAGGAGGTCCTTCAAAGAACAAGAACTGCGGATGTCCCTCGCGTGTGGAGATACTCTGCTCGAATAATCCTTCTTTCTCCCACAGCTCCAGCACCTCTTTGCTCAGTGCCGGCAAATTCAATCCTTTGTACTCGTTAAATTTCTTCATATTATGTTGTTAATCTTTTTGCTAGCCGTAAAACGGCCGCAAAGGTACAAAAAAAATCGCACATACGCAAGAAAAATTTGCATAAATGCAAAAAAAGCAGTACTTTTGTGCCGCGGAAAGTGAAACAACAATGGCTTATGGATAAGAAACGGATATTTATACAGATTCTTGTATGGGTTGGTATCATGGCGGTGCTGACCGTGATAGCGATGGTACTATGGACGATTTGCGGAGGAAGTCAGACCACCGCATCGCTCAAATGGCTTCAGTTTGGCCAGACGGTAGCGACTTTTCTTCTGCCGCCGATTCTATGCGCATGGATGTGGGATGAAGGACATCGGCCCTTTAACCGGCTCAAACTGAATAAAGGTGCAAACGTACAGCTATTCGGGTTAGCCGTATTAATCATGATTTGCGCTGTGCCAGCCATCAATCTGCTGGCAGACCTAAATAGCCGTATTGAATTACCAAGAAGCCTCGATTTCATCGAGCAAAAAATGCGCGCCATGGAGGAAGCGGCAGCGGCATTGACCGAACAATTCTTGAAAGCAGACAGCATCGGCGGTTTGCTCATCAATATCGGTTTGCTGGCGCTCCTACCTGCATTATCCGAAGAACTATCTTTCCGCGGTACGTTGCAGCAGATATTGGGCAATAAGCACTTGGCTATCTGGCTGACCGCCATCATATTCTCTGCCATCCATATGCAGTTTTATGGTTTTATTCCGCGTATGCTGATGGGAGCGATGTTCGGCTATATATTCGTATGGACCGGCAGTCTCTGGGTGCCGATAGTGATGCATTTTACCAACAATAGTTTGGCGGTGATTGCCTATTATTTGTTCGATGAAATCGGAGAAAACGGCAAAAATTGTGCCGACACTTTCGGTGCCGGCACAACATGGTACATAGGCGTTCTCAGCCTCGTGATTACATCTCTGGGTCTACTAATATTCTACCGCAAAACTCACAGACGATGATTTTCTTGCGCGTACGGATATCCAACTGTTGCTGAGCAGGAATCTTCGCGTGGCAACCGCCGCACGAGTCACGCTCTACTTTCACAACCGCCAGACCATTGCGGGCATTTTTGCGGATACGTTTAAAGCCGGTGAGAAGACGCTCATCGATTTTCTTCTCCAACTCAGTAGCGCGAAGCACAAGTGCCTCGGTCTCTGCTTTGGTCTCTGCCAGAATCTGGTCCAGCTCCGAGCGCTTTTGATTCAAATCCACCGTGCGCTCCTCGATATCCTTCGTCGTTTTGGCTTTTTCTGCCAGACGCGATTCGAGTTCAGCGGAAAAATGCTTAATCTTACGTTGCGAAGCCTCGATTTCCAACTCCTGATACTCGATTTCCTTGTTCAGATTGTCGAACTCGCGGTTATTGCGTACGCTATTTTGTTGCTCGCGGTAACGGGAGATAGACGCATTGGCGTTCTCCGTACGGACACGATGGTCAGAAATCTGCGTTTCACAGTCTTTGATGTCATTCTCGATATTGGCGAGACGTGTCTTCAGTCCTTCCACTTCATCCGCCATATCTTTCACTTCCTGCGGCAGTTCGCCCGCCAGGATGCGCAGCGCATCGATTTTCGAATCTACTTGCTGCAGTTCGTAGAGGTATTTCAGCTTGTCCTCTACTGTCAGTTCTTTTGTTCTTGCCATAATTGTATAAATGTTTTATCGTTTTTGCTAATGATACATTGTACTCCGAGGGGCGAGAGGATATCACGGAATATCTCCCGCGCATGGCGCTCGGAAATCCAATGGTCGATATCAATCAGTCCTATCCGTCCATCCGCATCCTGAAACTCATGATATTTGCAGTCTGCCGTCAGATAGACATCTGCACCCTGCTCTATTGCCGTTTCGATGAACTCTGCACCGGCGCCACCACACAGCGCCACGGTCTGTATCGTCTCTTTCGCCGGACGCGTATAGCGCACATAGGTGCAATCCAGTATATCATGAATTTGTCCGATGAAATCGGTGTATTTAACCGGTTGTGGCAGTTTGCCTATAACGCCTAATCCCGTTTCACCGCTTTCGCCGGGAACCAATAGCCGGTAACCGGTAAGTCCTAATTTGTCCGCCAGACGAGTGTTGATACCGCCTTTGACGCAATCCAGACTGGTATGCGCCGAGTAGATAGCGATATCGTGCTTAATGGCCATCTCCACCACACGGGCCTGCGGCGTTTGACCGCATACCTGCTTCAGGCCATGAAAGAGCAATGGATGATGAGAGATGATAAGCTGGCAACCATGCATAATAGCCTCATTGACCACATCCGGCGTGATGTCTGTGGTCAAGAGGACGGAACTGATATCGCGTCCTGTGTCACCTACCTGCATTCCCGAGTTATCCCAATTCTCCTGGGCACTCCGTGGCGCTACAGATTCTATGCTATCGATAATGGCTCGTAAGAGCACTTGTATTGGCTATTGGCCTTGGCCTTTAGCTATTGGCTTCGTCGTCGTCTTTTACCGTGAAGTCCGTGATACCGGCATTGATGAGGATGTTGTACCATTGGATGAGTTTGCGGATGTCGGACGGATATACGCGGTCGCGATCCCAGTTCGGCAGCACTTCATCAAACCAAGCCTGCAACTCTGTATTGCTCGCCTTCTTCGGGTCCATCGCAACAGCCTTCAGCCCTTCTTTCTTGCCGGCATTGGTCAGCACCTCGCTCAGCGTGACATCATCGGCCTCGGTGAACATCGACACATCGCTCAGCGCAACAATCTTATCGCGTGCATATGTCGGCATACGTTTGCCATCCACCAGACTCTCGACAATCAGCATATTATTGCCGCGACTAATCAGTTTGTACAAACCCGGTTTACCGGTAATTGCAAGGATATTTTTCAACATACTTCTCTGTTTTCAATCAAATTCGGCTGCAAAGGTACAACATTTTTTTGAATTATGCAAGAAAAAAAATGTTTTTAATGTTATTGCGGCATCGAAGCGCCCGTCTCTGCGTCTGTTTGTTTGGCAGCGTTGGCCTTGGTATTGGCTTCGGCGTTGTTTACAACTTTTGCAGGTTTTCCGATTTTAGCAAAAGCCTTGAGCAAGGTTTCTACATCCGTCTTTTGGGCATCATATGTAACGGTGACGGTTTTTCCCTGCAGGTCGCAGACCAAATCCTTCACGCCTTTCTCAAAGGCGATATTCTTCATAATCTTGTCACAGCAACCCTGGCAATGCAGGTCGCAAGAGAGAACAACGGTTTGCTTGTCCGCTTTTGCCGATACGGGCTGGACAAAGAACAAAGAGCAAAGCGCGAAAATGAATAAAGATACAAAAATATTTCTCATAATAAACTACCTATTTGATAAACTACAAACGAAACGAACCATGCCAGCAAAAGGCTGTTGAAAACGGTGAACCATGCCCATTGTTTGCCTGCTTCGCGGTGCAGCGTAGCAATAGTGGCCACGCAGGGGAAATACAGCAATACAAAGAGCATGAATGTGAATGCCGTGAGCGAGGTGAATCCTGCCGCTGAGATATCGCCACCGTACAGAATGGCGAGCGTCGAAACGATAGCTTCTTTTGCCGGCAGGCCTGTAAGCAAGCAGACCGACATTTTCCAATCGAAGCCCAGCGGCTCGAGCAGCGGCGAGACAAACTGACCGATAGAAGCCAGATAGGAGTGCTCGAGGTCGCTCAGGTCTTGCGTCGGGAAATACTCAAGAGCCCAGATGATGATAGACGCCCAAAGAATGACCGTACAGATTTTCTGCAAGTAATCCGCCACGCGCTCCCATATATGCGCCGCCGTATTGCGGGCTTTGGGCAGACGGAACTCCGGCAACTCATTTACCGTATCGTCATCAGCCTGTTTGAACCATTTGGTGCGTTTCATAACAAAAGCAAACAGTACAGACAGGCATATGCCGATGACGTACATCGATATCATGACAAGCGCCTTGCGGTTCTCGAAGAAGGTATCGACAAACAACATATATACCGGGAGACGCGCGGAACAAGACATGAACGGCACCATGAGCATGGTCAGGACGCGGTCCTTGGGGTTTTGAATATCCTTTGCCGCCATAATAGCCGGCACATTACATCCGAAGCCCATGAGCATCGGCACGAAACTACGGCCGTGCAAACCGATGCGGTGCATGATTCTATCCATGATAAACGCCTCACGCGCCATATAACCAGAGTCCTCCATGAGCGAGATGAAGAAGAAGAGGATGATGATATTCGGCAGGAAAGCCAATACCGCTCCTACGCCCTGCAGCACACCGTCGATAAGCAGACTGGACCACCATGTGTCATCCAGCAGTTTTCTCATCCATTCGCACAGCGCTTCTATACCTCCGGCTATCCATTCCTGCGGATAGGCACCGAGGGTGAAGGTACACCAAAAGACGAAATAGAGCAACGCCATCATAATCGGGAATCCGAGCCACGGGTTCGTCAGCACTTTATCGATTCTCTCAAGAGGCGTCTGATGCTGGTCGTCCTTCGCGTGCGTGAGCGTTTCCGTTAATATACCGTGCACGTACGCGCGATAGGTGTCTTCGTCACCTTGGTCACGCAAGTGGTAAATCGGGTGCGCCGTGGATGCCGGTTTATGGATTGTGTTCTCAACGATATCCAGACAGTTGGACAGACCATAGTTCAGCCGCACCGAGACACGGCATGTGGGCACACCGATGAGTTGCTCCAATCGGGGCAAGTTGAGCGAGTGGTCGGTTTTCAGCAGCAGGTCATAGCGGCCGATAGCCAGCACGATTTTCTCATGCTCGTCGATGATATGCGGTGTGAGCATGAGCGATTCCTCCAGACGTGTCGAATCGACGACCTGCAGGACGACATCATAGGTATGACCGTGCAGTTCGTCGGGGTTATGCACCTCCACAAACTCGATGTCATGCGCCCCTTGCGCCTTATTGGCACGGCGCTGCTCTACCAAGCTTTGCAAGGCATGGCTCAGCAAGCTCTTACCACTTTGCGGTAGGCCTATGACGGCTATTTTGTGCATCTCACTCATCGTTCTTTCGAAATCGGGTACAAAGGTACTGCTAATTCACAAATTATACAATACCTATTTATAGGGATTTTAGCGTTTGGCAGAGCCAGCGGTAACAGCGCTCGGTCGATGGGATGGAGAGGCGCTCCTGCGGGCTATGGACGCCGTACATCTGCGGTCCGATAGACACCATGTCGAGATACGGGTATTTCTCGAGGAAGAGTCCGCATTCCAGTCCGGCGTGGATAGCCAGCACTTTCGGTTCTGATTTGTATAAATCAACATATGCCTGCTTGACGACCTCCAGCAGCGGTGAGTTCGGATTCGGAGCCCATCCGGGATATCCATCACCATGCGTCACCTCATCGCAAGCGAGCGAAAGAGCCTGCTCAACCGCCCATTTGAGATGGTGCTTGGAGGATTCTTTAGAAGACCGTTGCGAAGTGTTTATTTCGATGAAATGGCTTTGGTCTTGGCCTTTCATTTTGATAGAGGCAAGGTTGGTAGATGTTTCTACGAGGCCGGGCATCTCTTGGCTCATAGCAATCATGCCATGCGGGCACTCGCATAGCGCCATGATGAGGCGGTAGGCTTTCTCGGCGGGGATGAAGGAATCCGGCATGTCGCATGTCTCCAATTCCAGACGCATCTCTTTCTCCACTTCTCCGAAGACTCCTTCCATCTGCGCCACGTAGTGGTTCCACTCGATGCGAATCTGCTCTTTGAAGCTCATCGGGATGCAGAGTACGGCTTCCGCTTCGCGCGCGATGGCATTGCGGAGGTTACCGCCGTTGATAGACGCCAGTTGGAGCTCTGTCTGCGGCCATATGCGCGCGAGGAACCATACCAGGAGTTGGTTCGCGTTGGCTCGGCCTTTGTTGATATCATCACCGGAATGGCCACCCATAAGTCCGCTTACGGATAAGCGGATGGCTATCGGCGTTGGCATTGACTTCGGCATTGGTTGGGGAGTATAGTGCATCTTGGCGAGGGTGTCGATACCGCCGGCACAGCCGATGAAGATTTGTCCATCGTCTTCGGAGTCGATATTGATGAGGCGTTTGTGGCGCAACACACCGTCCTGCAGTTTCATAGCTCCCGTCAGTCCGGTTTCTTCGTCCACAGTGAAGAGGCACTCGATAGCCGGGTGTGGCAGATTCTTATCCGTGATAGCCCCCAGCGCCATCGAGATACCGATGCCGTCATCTGCGCCGAGCGTCGTACCTTTGGCTTTGAGCCACTCGCCATCCACGTAGGTCTGGATAGGATCGGACATGAAATCATGCTGCACATCACCGTTCTTCTCACACACCATATCCATATGTGCCTGCAGAATAACGCCTTCGTGGTCTTCATACCCCGGCGTAGCAGGCACACGCATGATGACGTTCATCGCTTCGTCAGCCATACATTCAATACCATGTTCGGCTGCAAAATCCTGCAACCATTTACTGATTTTCTCCTCGTGCTTGGACGGACGAGGTACTTGATTGATTTGAGCAAAAATGTCAAATACTGCTTTAGGCTCCATGTACTATCTGTTTTATTGTTTATGCACTAATACTTACGTCAAATCCTTTAGCGACCAGTGGTGCAGCTATGGCGTCCATCTCCTCGCGGGACAATTTGGTCAAGTGCTCCTCGGGCGTCTTACGGTCAATGACGTATATCATGATTTGCTTCGGGCGCAGCGTTTCAACGGCTTGGTACCAAGCTGTCAGCTCTTCGTGAGTGGTATTGTCTAGGATTTCGCCGTTATGCTCTCCGCGAAGGAAGCAAGTCTGCAGGGTGAAGTCTCCATTGAATTGCGCCAGCCATTGGATGAGTTGGGCAACCGTGAGTTGTTCGTTTACCGGCCTATCGATACGGTGCATCATAGTGTCTGTGGCGGCATCAAGCTTGAGAATACGATTGTCGCATAGCCTCAGCGCTTCCACTACGTCGGAGCGTCCGAGTTGGGTGGAGTTACTCAGCACACTCACTTTAGCGGACGGGCAATATTTATCGCGCAAAGCGCAGGTATCCCGGACGATTTCAAGGAAATCAGGATGCAAGGTTGGTTCTCCATTCCCGCTGAACGTGATGACATCGAGACATGTATCATTTACGATTTCCTGTAATTTTGTTTCCAGCGCATCGTATATCTCTTTGCGGGTCGGCAAAACGGGTTTGTACACCGGCTTATTCCAACCGCACTCGCAGTATACGCAATCAAACGTACACAGTTTATGCTCCAGCGGCATAATCTCCATGCCCAGGCTGGTTCCTAAGCGACGGCTGTGAATAGGGCCATATGTGATGCTTTGAAAAAGCATATTTATGATTTGATATTTGAGATTTTATATATTTATTACCCGGTTTCCGAGTACCTTACAAATAGCATTGCGCTGCTCGAGCAACTGCGGCTGATGGCGCAAGAGTTGCATCTGGCGATCCCAGTTTCCTTCCGCCTGTGCCTGCTTCAGGTTCTCTTCCAAATCCGCTATCTGGATATTAATAACGGTCAGTTTGATTTCATATAGCAGACGAACAACCAATTCGCCAAGTTGGATATTGTTGTCCGCGTTAGCAAACTGATATTTGTCGGCAATCATGTCAATGGCAAGAGCGCTGACGGCAGGGTCGGCATGGAACTTAAAGAACTGCTCAGCCTTGAATCCTTCCTCCTTGTAGTGGCGTTTGAATTCATCAATCATAAGTTGATATACCGGTTGCGGAGCTTTGATATCATCGCCCTCAAGTGTATAAATAATCACCTCTCCGATGGTATAAACGGCTCCTTCCACTTCGATGGGTCGCTCTCCATAGCGCACGACGAGCTGCATGAGGTTGTAGTAGTTGGCCTCCAGACCGCTGCGCTGTTTGACCGCTGCGTTGTTTGACCGCTGCGCTGTTTGACCGTCCTGCGGACTATTAGACATCGGCTCTACCGCTACGGCTTGTTCCTGTTCTTCGCGTTCTTTGATTTTTGCACGTTCCTCTGCTTTCTTTCGGCGCAGGTTGATGACCTCATTTGTCAGGACTTTCTCACCGATATGAAGGCGCTCCGCGCAATCCTTGATATACACTTGGCGGGTTATCATATCCGGAATGACGGCAATCGAAGCCACGATATCTTTGATGAGCATTGAGCGCTTGATCGGGTCATCGCCGGCATCCTTACTCAGTAACGCCGATTTGAAACGTATAAAGTCCGTCTGATGGTCTTCGATATATTGGATAAACTCCGTCGAATCGTGGTTTTGTGCATAGCTATCAGGGTCTTCGCCGTC
The DNA here is from genome assembly GCA_900317345.1 of uncultured Bacteroidales bacterium. GTDB lineage: Bacteria > Bacteroidota > Bacteroidia > Bacteroidales > Paludibacteraceae > Colicola. The sequence goes on from ONGK01000012.1 coordinate 60,245, forward strand.
CGGCAGGAGTACCACTTTAACATTAAATCCCTCTTCGAGGAACATATCTATACCTCGCAGCGCTGCGTGAATACCCGCTGCGTCTCCATCATACAGCACCGTGATATTGGAGGTGAAGCGCTGGATGAGGCGAATCTGCGGTTTGGTGAGCGCAGTACCGCCACTCGCTACCACATTCTCGATGCCCGACTGGTGCATGGATATTACATCCATCTGCCCTTCCACCAGATAACATCTGTCCGCGCGGGCGATGGCTTGCTTAGCCTGAAAAAGACCATATAATTCGTTCGTCTTGGAATAGATAATCGAATCGGGCGAGTTGACGTATTTGCCTACATTGTCCTTTTTCTTGAGGATACGTCCGGCGAAAGCGACAGGCTTACCACTCACCGTAAAAATAGGGAAAATCACCCTATCGCGGAATCGGTCGTACAGCCGTCCGTCCTCACTTTTGCCAACCACACCCACACCGATTTTGGTGTCCACATCGTTGGTAATGAATTCTTCCTTGAATCCCTTGGTTTTGAGTGCTTTCGCGAGCGGGTTACCGTGCTCGGGCGAATAGCCGAGTTGGTACTTTCGGATGATGTCATCCCGCAGACCGCGCTCACGGAAATAACTCAGACCGATAGCCTGACCTTCCTGCGTTTCCCACAACTGGTCCTGGAACCATTTATTGGCAAATTCGTTGACCACGAACATTGATTCGCGGTTATCCTGGCGTTGCTGCTCCTCTGCGGTCAGTTCGCGTTCCTCCACCTCGATGTGATATTTCTTTCCGAGCTGCTTGATGGCATCGACAAAACTGCATTGCTCAATCTCCATGATGAACTTAACCGCGTGACCGCTTGCGCCGCAGCCGAAGCATTTGTAGATACCTTTCGAGGGACTGACGGTGAAAGAGCCTGTCTTCTCGTTGTGGAACGGACAGAGACCAATAAGATTGGCGCCCCGTTTGCGCAGGGTGACATAATCGCTAACGACTTCTTCTATCTTCGCCGCCGCATGAATGCGTTCTATAGTTTCACGAGGTATCATTTACTCCTCGTACCAGAGGTACATACCGATTTTAATTTCCCATTGGTCGAAACGTCCGCGTGTGTGGTTTCCGTTCTCAAAATCCGCATTTCTATACGGATTAATCAGACCGAAATCATAGCCACCGCGGAGGAAATAACGCTTGTATTGGAATCCGGCTCCTACGCCCCATGTGACATTGAAGCGCTTGAACTGCTGGTCCGGGGTCGCGTCCGGGGCATAGCCGCTATAACGCTCTCCGTACGTAGTGGTTATTTCGCCTGTTATCAAATCCTCGTTTCGCGTATCTTTTCGCATCGAGAGCTCTAAGCCGCACTGCACCGTAGGACCCGTGTATAGCATCAGATAAGTCTGCTTGGCAATCTCGAATTTATACTGCCAATCGACGAAGAGCTCCAGCTGATGGTATATGATTAACTGACGGCTCATGGGGTATGTGTTGTACTGGTTGACAGCTTTCCATCCGCTGTTCGAGACGCCGAAGGTATAGTTCAAACCGATAGAACTACCGAATCCTGCGACATAGCTTGCATCATACACTACACCCACTTTGAAACCATTTAGCCTCACAACAGTAGCCAGAGAATCATGCGAGGTATTGGTATTCAAGCGCAAAATCGGTTGCGCCCATCCCACATGAATACCGAAGCCCTGCTTGGGCAATTCCACAGCCGCCGCGCTGACGGCCATACATACTAAAAATAATGTTACTAAACTCTTTTTCATATTTCTTCAAAATCTTAATAATCGTATACTTTTTTGACTCCCTATTGACTACGTATTGCCTCCGATAAGACTCCGAGATTATACCGAGCACGTATACATGGGCCTAATCTTAATAATCGTGTATTTTTCGGAACACATCCATCGGGTCTGTCGGTCGCAGATTATCCGCCCAGAAGAACAACGCCAATTTGTCTCCTCCGGACGGAATCTGGTCCATCGGATACAACACACCCGTTGTTTCTTTGGTAAAGCGTATATGGTCAATCTTCTGCTTCTCGATGTACATGCGGATATAGCTGCTCTCGGTGGTATTCATTCCCACATAACTGCCGTCGCTCTCCTTAGGATAATAGATGGTCAGCGCATTTCCGCTCATATCCACGATGTTTTTTTCGTCCTCTTTGATGTATATCGTCACCTCTTTTCCGCTCATCTGGTTGAAATAGTCCAGCGAATCCTCCATGGCGCACAAGGCATTTCCATATCCCACCGCATGCTCAACGGCATTATTCACCAGATAAACCACCATGCTATCCGCGGAAATCTGTTGGTTGTCGCTCCAGCAGATAGGTTTCATATACAGATGCATCGTGGAATCGGAGGTCAGATAAACCAATGAATCACACACCATCTGCATATCGTCCCTGAACACCCGCACGCCATAGTATGCCCTCACGCGGCGGTAGGTACTATCCGTCATCGCGCTATCCGTATAATGCAACTCGCGTGTATATAGTGTGTCGGCGTGTATATACGCCAAATGCGCTGAGTCGGACCAATCCACCATTAACGCACTATCCGTTGCAAACCCACGGCTATCTTCCTCCCACATTCGGCCGAATTGACCGTACAAAGTGGCCTGTTGCACTGAGTCGCGCATCTCTATATCGCCGTGCATTTCTCCAAAGCCGATACGTTTGTCGTAATAAATGGTGTCGCCCGTCATGAAGCGTCCGTTCACATGGTGGATGGTTGAACGGTTCAACAGCATGGACTGCTCCGTTTGTGTGTTATACCAGCCGCTGGTGGTGTAGATATCCGTTTCCTCTTCATAGACAATATCCGTCGGGCTGACGATATCCGCCACTTTTGTACTGGTGTTATAGAGGAGCGTATCGCTGGTCAAAATAAAATTCGGGTTCACCAGTTTCACATTCTTGCTAAATATTGCTTGCTTGGTGTCGGGACGGTAGTTGCCGCGAATGGAAGTGAGCGTGTTGAGCGAATCTTTGACCGTTCCGCCCGTGAAATAATACGCCACTCCGGCAGCACGGTCGTAATTGAGGCTATCCGTAGTAAGCACGGTTGGGTTCTCATCCGCTCTGCCGTGAATGAGTTTCACCCGCCGTCGCAAACGAGCCAGTTTCGTATTGCCGTTGTAGAACAGCTTATCGCCATATCCCTGCAAGGTATCACCTTGCACCAAGCGCACATGGCCGAAAGCGTCCAGCGAATTCGTCGTCTCATAGAAATACGCGCTATCGCAGTACATCAGCGCATCATCATGGCGAAAGAGCACATTGCCCGTCAGAATTTGCGCATCCGCTATTCGCTCTTGGTCAAAACGCAGGTTCTCAGCCCGCTCCAGATACACCATGGTCTGAGATACGGACAGAGGACATAAGACAAAGGACAAAAGACCGAAAACTGCTGCTATGTAGGAACGAATTCTCATTTATCATGAATCCAGCCCGGGTATTCAAAATCACATCCTTGCCACTCCGGTGATATCTGGATAAATGTTGTTTTCTGTTTCTTTAAAATCCAGTTATGGATGAACTCTGCACTCAGTTTCTGCTCCAGCATGGACTTGATAGTCTGGAAATCATCGGACAGGTTAGCTCGGTGCACATCCAGTTTCTTTTTTACCCGTACAATGGCGCACACCTCTCGGTTCTTGGCCTGATCCATCATCACGAAGGGTTGCGACACATCGCCTTCGTTCAGGCTGTAAATCTGCTTGGCCACTTCCGGCGCGAGGTCCTGATACTCAAAACGGCTGCTCCCGTTGGTCGGATTAATCATCAGACCGGTGTTCATTACCGTGTTCTTGTCCTCCGAATAACGAATGACGGCTTGTTCAAACTGCAAACTATCCGCCATGATTTGATGCCGGATGCTATCCAGCCGTTGTATGGCCCGTATCTTATCCGTGGCGCTGATTCGCGGCCGCAGGAGGATGTGACGGCAGTTGATGCGTTCGCCTTTTTTCTCGATGAGTTGGATAATATGGAACCCATATTCCGTCTGTACGATACGGCTCACGCGCTTAGGATCATTGAGGTTAAAAGCCACCTCGGCAAATTCCGGCACCAGTTGACCTTTTCCTACGAAACCCAGTTCTCCACCGCGTTTGGCGCTTTCGGTATCCTCCGAATAAAGTCGTGCGAGCATGCTGAAATCGGCGCTCCCGCTCTGCACGCGCTCTGTGAACTCACGCAGACGCTGCTTTACTCGCTCGGTCTCCTCCACCGGCACAGGTGGCTCGAAACTGAGTATCTGCACCTCCACTTGCGCCGGCATCATCGGTATTGAGTCCATCGGCAGCGAGTTATAATAGCGGCGGATATCTGACGGTGTCGGTTTGATATCCGATGTCAGTTTAGCCTGCATTTGCTGAATAATCATCTGGTTGCGGACCGTGTTCATCATTTCTTCGCGTATCTCGCTACTCGGCTTGCGGAAATATTCCTCCATCTTCTCTTTCGAACCAATCTGGTTGATATAGTAGTTGAGCCGCATATCCACCTGGTGACTCACGCTGGATTCATTCGCCTCCACCGAGTCCAGTTCCGCTTGATGCAAAAAGAGTTTCTGCACCGCCATCTGCTCCGGAATCACACAATATGGGTCACCGGGTATCTGCTGGCCTTCATACTGCGCACGGAGCCGCTCTTCCTCCACTTCGCTGCGGAGAATGGCCTCGTCGCCCACTACCCATATCACCTCATCGATAACACTTTCTGCCATGGCGTTGAGGCAGAAAAACATCATTAACAGTATACTATAGTTTCTCATCACTCAGAAATACGATTTTCTTGTCTTGAATAGCTTCGTTATACAACCGCTCCCGCTCTTTTTGCAGGAACTCCACTTGCCGTGCGTTGAGTATCAGTTTCTCTATTTCCGGACGGGCATAGTCGATGGGCATTTTCTCTCCGCGCAGTTGTTTGTCCGTCACCTGCAGAATATATGTTTTCAGCGTATCAGCGACCTCTATTTGGTTTTTAGATTTGAGCGCTGCCTCTAATTCGGCACGCTGAATGGGCATAGCCGCTATGATTTCGGTGGAGGTCAGCCATCTATCCTCGAACAACTCATAGCCACTGGCGTTCTGGTACGCGTATTTCTCAACATGGTCCAGATCCACGTTGGTCATCCAATTACGCAGTCTGGCTATATTGGGCGCATCATTCGGCACAACCACCATCAGTCCCTTTACAATGCTCTCGTCCAAGCGGAAACGCTCCGGCATGTGTTCGTACACATCCCGAACCGTTGAGTCCGTCACTGTTTTTGGCATACGCTGCTCCACGAGATATTCCTCATAGGCGTGCACATAAAGCGTACGGCGATAATCCTCCACCAACGCCTCGATGGCACTGTTGGAACGGGCTTTAGCAGCATCGTACATCAGTATATCTTTCGACCACTGGCTCACATACTGCTGCACTACGCGCAAGCTGTCCTCACTAGATAAGCCCAGCGTCAGCGAATCCAAGGTAGATTGATACAGATATTTGCCGTTCACAACGACCGCTGCACCTGCCTGATTCTTCTTCTCATAGGCAGCACAGCCATTCAACAGCAGTCCTGCCATACAGGCAAAAAGTATTGTCTTTGTCTTCATAAAAAACGAATTTGGGCGCAAAATTACAAAATAATTTTGACATACGCAAATTTATACGCTAATTAGCCGTTATTTTTGATAAATTGTGTACAGCCGATGGCCGTCCACCGTTTCAAATACTGCAGGCAGAGCGACCTTCGGCGCCGCGACACCGGCTCCGATAGACAATTCCGGAGCCACCTCTATATGTATCTCGTCCCAAAGGCCCGTATCCAGTATATGCTTGAGCAATGTAGGACCTCCTTCCACCAAAATGGAATGTATATTTCGTGCCGCCAAATCGTGCAGCACAAACAGCCAATCGGTGCGCTCACGATATACGATTGTCTCGTTTTCATCGGAGAAAATCCGTGCATCGGAAGGGATCATTCCATGCCTATCCAGTGTCACGCGTATCGGATGGCGGCCTTCCCAATGGGTATTTAGCAGACGCGGATTATCCAACAGCACCGTTCTTGTACCGACCATGATGGCCATATTCTCCGCACGCATCTTATGGACCAAAGCCTTCGTTTTCTCCGTTGAAATCGTGAGTGCACCATTCAGGTGTCCATTGTCCATTGTCCATTGTCTATTATCCAATGATCGCTTGCAGTCCACGAAGCCATCGGCGGTCTGCGCCCATTTGAGAATCACATAAGGCCGTTTTTTCTCGTGCAGACATAGGAAACGCTTGTTTAACTCGCGGCACTCGTTCTCCAGCACGCCCACCACAACCTCAATACCTGCGTTGCGGAGCATTTGCACACCTTTGCCTGCTACAAGCGGGTTCGGGTCCAGCATACCAACCACCACTCGCCCGACTCCTTTCTCAATAATCAAATTGGCGCAAGGAGGCGTCTTACCGTAATGTGAGCATGGCTCAAGCGAGACGAACAAAGTACATTCCTTAAGATTTGTCTCCGGTAATTCTCCATTTTTAATTTTTAATTCATAGTTTCTAAAGCAGTTGACCTCGGCATGCGCTTCGCCATATTTTTCATGCCACCCTTCCGCAATGATTTGTCCGTTAGAATCCACCAAAACGGCGCCAACCATAGGATTTGGGGCAACAAAATACTCGCCTTGACGGGCAATTTCGATACAACGCGCTATAAAATTTGCATAATCCATTTTTTTGTAGTAATTTTGCAGCGTGAAACAGATCATCAACGATATTTGCATTCAACTGCAGGCTGTCTATCCCGAAGAAGAAGCCCGCGCTTTGGCATGGTGGGTTATCGAAGAGTCAACCGGTTTGTCACGCTCTGAAATCCTTTCAGGGTGCAAAGGTACAAAAAATATGCCAAACTTGCAAGCAATAATCGAAAGATTATTACATTTTGAGCCAATTCAGTATATTTTCGGCCATACTCTATGGGCAGGACTGGATATAAAAGTGACTCCTGCAACACTTATTCCTCGTCCGGAAACGGCGGAACTGGTGGAGCAGATAGACCGTTTCTCTAAAAAAAAGATGAGCGTGCTGGATATAGGCACGGGAAGCGGGTGTATCGCTATTGCGCTGAAGAAACATCATCCGGAATGGGAAGTAATAGGTATTGACATCTCAGCCGAGGCTATCTCCGTTGCTAAAGAGAATGCTGTCAGAAATAACGTGGAGGTAAGCTTTCTGACAGTCGATATTTTCTCCGATGAAATCGATTGTTTTGATCACTTTGACATCGTCGTTTCCAATCCTCCTTATATCTGTGAAAGCGAGAAAGCCTCAATGCGACCAAATGTGCTGAAATACGAACCATCTTCCGCCCTTTTTGTACCGGATTATGACCCGCTACGCTTCTATCGCAGGATAGCTTCTTTACATCTCGGCAGGAATGTGTTTTTTGAAATTAATGAGGCATTCTCTCATGAAATGACAGCTATGATGAGTGAATTAGGATATACCGATATACAAATCATCAACGATATATATGGCAAACCGCGAATTATCGAAGGTCGAATGGCTTAGCAAAGCTGAAACGTATTGTGCCCGTGCAGAACACTGTGCGGCAGATGTTCGGCGCAAACTATATGAATGGAAGGCGCCTGCAGATTTATTCGATGAAATCGAAGAAAATCTTTACTCCAACGACTTCATCAATGATAGTCGGTTCTGCAATGCTTATGTCCATGATAAGGTGGAATACCAAGCATGGGGGCGACTCAAAATCAAAGCAGGTTTACAGGCGCTGCAACTCCCTGAGAAAAACATCCGAGAAGCACTGGATACTATCGATGAAACCAAGTATTTTGATAATCTCCACCGCCTCATAGAGCAATACCGGCCGGCATCTTCTGACAAAACCAATGGCGACAAACTCCTTCGGTTTTTGCTTCAACGCGGTTTCACGTATGAAGACGTGCAACTGATTATTCGAAAGAAAGATACGGCAGCAGACGAGTGATAAGCGAGTCCGAGAGCTCGGGCAGCATCCGCAAATCATCTACTCCATTGAGATGAACCCGCTGACGGCGAAGAGTATATATGCTCTTCGCTTGTTTGTATCGCAGGTACGGATGGCGTTGTAAACGGTCCAAGGAACAGGTATTGACCGGTATCGTTTGCAGGACGGATGTGTCCGCCGTGAAATGCGTCAGAAGTGTATCCAAGCGAAGGGTGGAGAGAGCTTCGTCCTTAAGTTGCTCAGGACTATAAAAACCACCTAATTGCTCGCGGTAACGAATGATTTGCATAGCTGTGAAACGACCAATGCCACGAATATATTGCAAATCCGTAGTGTCACAATGGTTGAGGTCCAGAACCGTGTCTTTTTTGATATGTTTAACGAATCGCCATCCTACAGAGTCGCGCCATAGTGAATCGGCAATGCGGAAGGAATCATACTGCTGCTGGCGTATTCTTTTCCATTCGGCTCGCCGGAGAGAGTCAACCATCCGGAAGGAATCATACCGCTGTTCACGCTCCTCCGCCCATTGGGCATAGCGGAGAGAGTCGGCGCGTTTCATAGAGTCTTTGCGTTCTTCCCATGTTCGGTGATGTTTCTTCGGAGGCTCGGGCTGACCGGAGAAATGCGGCCATAGTGCCGCCACAAACCACACTATGAGCGCAATGCCAAAGAGTATCGCAGCACCTATTCGTTGTTCGCGTGCTAACATCATACGTGCAAATCACGGCTGCCGTCCGCCAGATGGGTTGTGACGATGTCGCCTGGTTTCAGTTCATGAACCGAACGGACCACTTTTCCGTTCCTAGTTAGCAAACTATAGCCCCTCCGATAGATACGCTCCGGATTACATGCCTCCAGCCTCTGCTCGAGCATCTCAACCTTGTGCTGGCGGATAAGAATCTGTCGTTCGGCTGTACGTTTGAGACGTATGAGCAAGTCAGCCACACGGCCCATCTGATCATCCATCCGGTGAATAAGCCATTCAGCTACGGCAGTAGGCGTTTTGAGCGATTCGTGCGCCACCAAATCCAGTACACTGACGTCTTTTGTATGCCCGATACCGCTTAGTATCGGCAATTCGAATTGTGCGCAAACGGCGCAGAGGGTATAGCGGTCAAAGCAACTGAGGTCTGTTGTTGCTCCGCCGCCTCGGATGATTGCCACGGCGTCAAAAACAGGGTGTTGGCTTATTTCTTCGAGGGCTGCGATGATGGATTTCTCTGCTCCTTCTCCTTGCATGACAGCAGCGAATAGCTGAGTGCGGAATGCATAGCCGCTATTCTCCAGCTGGTGCTTAAAATCTTCGTACCCTGCAGCACTCTCGGAAGAGATGACGGCGATATGCCGGATTAGCGTCGGCAAAGGCAGCAGTTGCTGTGCTTCGAGCAGTCCGTCCGCCTGAAGTTGGGCGATGGTCTTCTGTCGCTGCTGGGCGATATCTCCGATGGTATAACTCGGGTCAATGCCCACGATGGAGAGGCTCAGGCCGAACACAGCGTGCCATTGGATCTCCGCCTCCACGAGCACCGACATGCCCGACTGCAGCCGCTGCCCTGTCTCAGACTCGAAATACGCCATGAGCAGCTCTTGCGTGCCCGCCCAACAGGTAGCGCGCATCTTCGCGGCTACAGGATTTTGAGCGACGCTATCGTGGTCTTTTGTCTTTCGACTTTCGACCAACTCCAGATACAGGTGTCCGCTTTTTTCACTAAGGCTGCTGATTTCCGCCTTCACCCAATACGAAGGCGCCAGACTATCGTCCAGCGCTTCGCCTATGAGGGCGCATAACTCCGTAAGGGTGTAGCGGATCATTGGGGGTTAGATGGTTAGAGGGCGGTGCCCAGTACGTTGTACTTCTTTCCGCCGCGGATGATGACTAATTGTCTGTTGCGCAACTCTTTGGTTACCTTCATACCTTCTTGGATGTCTTCAATACCTTGTTCCTCATAGTACGGCGGCACGATAGCGATAGGACCTGCATATTCAAACTTATATAACACATCGTTTTCTGCCAACAGCCAGCCTTCTATCATATACGAAGTGCCGCCATCGGTGCTGACGCCGATAATGAAATCTTGGTCGTACGCATATTCGTAGTCCAATTCATCTGCACTCAACTGCACGTACGAGTATTCGCCTACGTTGAAGTCATAAAGCGAATAATGTCCGCTCAAATCGCCTTTGACAGCGGCATACATGTCCAGCCACACTTCCGGGTACTGCTCTGCCGACTTGAGTCGAACCCAATAACTGTATGCCCCTTCACTCGAGTAATCCGTTGAATCGGAGTAATCCCATGCTTCAGCTGCCACGATGGTCAGGAGTACAGTATCGATTTCCTCATTGTACTCAGGGTCATCCGGATTCTCCGTGAAATAGACCTCTACGCTGAAACAACGCAGCTGGTTGACACAACTGATGGTCACCTCGGTGGTGTCTATGTCCGAAATCGTCAATACAGGATCGCCGATAACATCTTCGTAGCTGTCAGCTAAGGTTTCCATCGTGCCACGACTGCATGTAGCAGAGAAGTTCTTCTTCAACCATCCGTTGATAGCAATACCTTTCATCGGTTGTTCGGTTGTAAAGGTAATCTCTCCACCGGCCAGACACGCGAAATACGTGATGTCCAAATTATTATACGGGTGGTTGGCGGGATAGGCGGAACCGTACGAAACGGAGATGGTCACTCCTTCTCCTGTCAAAGTATAAGCTGTCTTGTCAATCGTTGTATCCGGTGCTGCGATAACTACCGGTTCTTCTATACTCTGCGCCAACAAATTCATCGCCGCAAGAAGCATCAAAAATGTACAGATTTTTCTCATTGTATAGTGATATTTTACGTTGAACTTGATTGCGAGTGCAAAGGTACTACAAATTTTGCATATATGCAAGTCGAAACGTAAAATAAATTTGTATATATCAAAAAAATGTCGTACCTTTGCAGGCAGAAAATGGAATTACGTATGAAAAAGATTTTTACACTCCTTCTCACACTGCATGCAGGCATAGGAACAATTTTTGCCTGGAATTACGAAAAAGTTCACATCGGCGATTTGTATTATAACTTAGATGCCACCAAGCATATAGCGGAGGTGACATATGGCAGCAGCTATAGCGAACTGACTAGTGCCAATATCCCCGATTCCGTGCTCTATAACAACGAAGAATACCGCGTCACCAGTATTGGAAAAGAGGCCTTCAGTCAATGCGACGAGTTGATATCTGTGATAATCGGCAATAGCGTCACCAGCATTGGCGAGTCTGCATTCGAGTATAGCAGCAATCTGGCATATGTCACGATTGGCAGTGGCGTCACATTCATTGGAGAGGATGCTTTCGATCATTGCTATGATATGACAGAAATCAATGTAGCCGCAGATAATCCCACCTATTGTTCAGAGGAAGGTATATTGTTTAATAAAGAGAAAACAACGCTCATTAAATATCCGCGCAGAAAACAAGGTGCATATATTGTTCCCAATAGTGTCATAAGCATCGAAGCGAATGCATTCAAGTCCAACGATAATTTGACCGCTGTCACGCTTGGCGATAGCGTTGCCGAGATTGGACGCTACGCGTTCTTTGGCTGCACAGGGCTGACCTATGTGACTATTAATGCGGAGACACCTCCTACGTTAGGTTACAGCGCTTTTGAGGACTCTATCAACTGCCCTATCTATGTTCCATGCGGGGCGGCAGACCTGTATACGAGTGCCGAGAAATGGACAGATTATGCAGATGCGATTGGGTATATGCCTTTACCTTATTCATTGCAGGTAACGGTTAAAGATAACACTGGCGGCTCTGTGATGTTTCCCAAGGACCTGTGCGACAGCATGGTGTTAGTGGCGGTCCCCGATTCGGATTACGGCTACCATTTTGTACAATGGAATGATGGCATAGCAGCTAATCCCCGTTCATTTGTGCTGACCCAAGACACCGCTTTTGTGGCTGTGTTCACTATCGATACTGCAGGTACCTGCGGAAAGGACTATGCTCTATATTGGTCGTATGATTCTATTGCCAGACACCTTACTATTAGCGGAGAAGGAGCGTTTGACGAGCACATGCAATACGGGGTGCAGGCAAAGCAAGGGATGACCAAACTAACCATCGCCGAAGGAGTTACGGCCATCGGCGACAGCGCCTTTGCCGGTTGTGGCGTTTTGGCGACAATGGAACTGCCTCAGACTCTCAAGACGATAGGAAACTATGCCTTCCATAATTGTATAGATTTGACGTCTATATACAATTACCGGATTAATCCCTGCCTGGTCAGCGAAAACTCTTTTGAAGGAGTGAATAAATTTGATTGCATACTCTATGTGCCGGAAGGCTCTGTGGAGATGTATCAATCGGAACAATCGGGATGGAAAGATTTCTATAATATCCTTCCTATACCATCTCCGGAGGGCACCGAATTAGTCGGCCAAAGCCAAGGCCAATGCCAAAAGGTGATTAAGAACGGTCAGATCGTCATTCTCCGCGGTGAGAAAACATACAATCTCCAAGGCCAAGAGGTAAAATAGAATAGCGTTTGGTCTCGTTTGGCACGGTATTTGCATGACAAAAGTACAACACTAAATCTTACGCCAAAAGGTACAATAGATTCTTAGTGAGAAATGAGATTGTTTGTTATAAAAAGGAACAAGGACGTCGGGATGACGTCCTTGTTTTCGATTATTCAGTAATCTTCCGGTATTTGCCTTCAATCAGCAGCATTCCCGGCAAAATCTCTCCTCCGGAAACCTTAGTGAATGTAGTATACGGCAGTGTGGCACCATCCGCCTGTTCTGTTACGGCATTGTATCGGTTGTCCCATATTTGCCCTTTCTTGGGTTTCACGGTAGCAATATACTTATAGGTCGTTTTTCCGGTCTCAGGGTCAAGCACACGTTGGATTACCTGGAACTTGGAATTCTCGTTGACTCCTTCTTTCATTCCTATCTTCGCCGCATAGCCTTCAACCCTACCCTTTCCGTTATCAAGCACCTGATAGACAGGTGTCTTAACCTTGAAGTCCTCGTATTGCTTGCCCAGCGCAACAATGTTCTTATCCATCGATCGTGCGCATATCGTACGTACCAACTCCGTGCGCGAGTACTGGCCTTTAAGCACAGACTTCTTGTCAAACTCGTACTCGTGCGCCACATATTTGACGCGGTAGGTTGTGTGGTCATCAAGAAAAGCCTGCACTTTAGCGGAGTCGGGTTCGTCGGTATAGTGGAACTGGTAGAAGATGGCAGCGATAGAGTCATTCCATTCCAATTGGTAGAGATAGGAGTGAGTCTTGACCTTAAAGCCCGTGAAACTATCCGCTATCTGTCCTCCTAAGTTCGCTACATCTCGTCCGGCATGTCCTCCTGTGAAGGCGTCGAAGATCCCTCCAATAACACCCATTGCAACCTTCGCTGCTGCTGCCTCCTGTTCTGCCGTCACATACGTAATATCATTGACGAGAACGAAGGTGTTATTGAGCAACTCCTCACCCGCATCGCTAAGAGCAATCAGTCCGCGTGTGGTCTGTAGCGCCACCTCCACATCGACATCATTGGCATTGTACTGACCTCGCTGCTGGATGAGCGATGTGTTGAAAGTAGCATCGCTGACGGTCTTTCCGCTGAAACCAAACCACTTCGCCACCATCTTCTTTCCCAGCTCCGCATCGTTGAGCAATTTCTCGGTGTGCATTGCATTCGCCTTCAGCTCAGCAGCAGTGAGTTGATGGCCATACGTGGCTTTATAGTAACCGGAGTCCTTCCGCTGCACACCCCATATAGCACTGTTGTCGATGACGCGCACGCCTTCGATGGTGTGGTCGTCATACTTGTCGGGAACGGGCAGCGAGTCAAAGGCCTTGAATATCTCTCCGCCAAACTCGTCTTCCGGATGGTAAACGAGCACCGTAGAGAGCGCATTACGGCGATAAGACAACTGCTCCTGTGCCTGTGCGGCAATAACCGCGCAAGCACAGAGCAAAACTATTAGCCATCGGCTATTAGCTATCGGCTTTTTCGGTTCCATCTAACGTTAGCGAAGCGTGTTGAGGAATCCAATAGTAACTTCTTTCTGCGGCTGATGGTTACCGAAAGCCACACCTATCTGGCGTTGAGCTTCGATGCGTTTCGCCTCCAGATCAACCTCATCTTGCTGTACTTTGAGCTCGAGTTTCCACTTGTCGTTACTACGTTTGTTGATTTCGTTGACAAGCTTGGTGGCCTCATCGTAGCATCCGGCATCCGGTAGGATCTGCGACAGGTAGCCGCCAGCTCTGGCTGCGCCTTCTTCGCTCTGGTCAGCCGCCCATTCAGCCCGTGCAGCAGCAAGGAGTTTGTTGCACTCGTTGTTTAAATAGAGCTGGTAAATCTCCTGACTTGCTTCGAGAGCTGCGTCGTAGTGATTGCACTGACGCGGGATGAGCGTAACGATATAGAGCGCCTCCTCGTAGTTCTTTTGCTTGGCGAGGTACTGAGCCTGTTTGATGAGTTGCGGAGCTTCATGATTGTAATAATCGATGATTTTATTCTTGCCCTCATCAATAAACTTGCTCAGTTGTTCGTTCTGCAGCGGCATACGGCTGATGGCGTTCATATAGCATTTATTCTCCGTTTCACCCAATCCTTTTACGGTGATGGATGTGGACGAGAAAATCGTTTTTGCAAACGCATCCACGATATAGAGATTCATCTCCATTTTCTCGGATATTTTCATCGGCGGTCCGGCTATCACATCCTTGTCCAGCGGCGTGGTCGTTACCGTCAGCACAAACTGGCCGAGATAATCCATACCGGCTATACCATTACGGGTGAGGAGTTGCGTCAGTTTGTTCTCAACCATCGCTTTTGCGCCCTCCGGGAATGTCTCGGAGTTATTGGCTGCGTAGACAGAAATAGGCAAGAACTCGGTTTCAGCCGCCAGCATAGTTGCGCTCATGAGCGCAGCCACGCATATTGAGAGGTATCTTTTCATAACTAAGAACTTCTTTAAATGGTAAAACTTATTTTTCGCCAAGGATGATTACTGCACGGCCAAGACCCTTCACAAGCACCTTGCATGGGATGCTATACGGTTCCTGACGCAACATCTTCGCCAAGCCTTTCGCAAAGCCGTTAGCGTCTATAGCACGGCCGCGGTCATCATAAACGGGGATGCGAACCTGCGTGAAGTTAGCCACATTCTCGCTGGAGTACTGACGTGAGAAACGTCCCTGCACCGTATTGAGTTGCAGCCAGTTCTCGATGATGTCCACCAGCTCTTCACCGTTATACTCGGTCTCCAGGTCCACGCCTGCTGCATTGTTGGCAAACACCTTGATATCAAGGATGATTTCACGACCTATTGTCTGCATTTCCGTGAAATGGTCCAGAAGCCGGTTATTGAAATTATCCATGTTTGCCACGATTGCCTCTTCGAGCAGCACATCCACATCAGCGGAGAAAGAGGGTGCTCCTGTTCCGCTGGCTGCGCCGATAGACTTGCCGGTATAGGCATCGCGCGCCTCAAGGATATATGACAAAGAGTGCTTCGGACCGAAGTCTTTCATCTCCCAGCTAATCTCAAGGATGATGTCGCATTTGGCTGCACGTGCCACCTCGTCAAGAGGCGACTCCGCTATCTCATTACCGGCTTTGCTCGTCGTGAGGTTGTCCTCCATGCGGCGTTGCTCCAGGTTCTTGATGGTCTGCTCAAGGCTTTGCAGTGGGAACTGACGCTCGGCCATGAGGTCATTGAGCTTGGCGATAGCCAGTTTCAGCCCCATGTTCTCCTGTAGTGCCTGCTTGTAGTTCGGCACCTTGGCGGTGATTCCCATATTCTCCACTTCGGTATAATAGCCGTTGGTGATGCACCATACGTCCGAAGGAATGACCATCAGTTCCGGCTTCTTGATTTGTGCGTTCGCTATCAGCGCCACCAGCGCCAATGCGATAGTGAATATAGACTTTTTCATATTAATATCTTCCTTCCTTAGGGATTATACCATCTTCTCTCAGCTTTTGCTGAATAGCTGCACGGTTCACCGTTACGGTTCCCGTCTCTACCATCTGGCGGCCGTCACGCTCATATTCTGTGGTGACAACACGTCTGTCCTTATAACTGGTAAACTGTTTCCACGGACCTTCATCACTGAAAAAGGCATTCCAGTAGTCCTCGTATTTCTCGCGGGCATTCTTGTCAAAGCAGAGCGGTTTGAGGTCACTCACACCGGCATTACCGGCGCGGATGCCGTCAAAAATAATTTCTTTTACCACTTTGCGCTGCGCTTCCGAGAATGCCACTACTGCATCTTTCGCGCGCACCTGGACGCGAATAACATAGGTGCCATCCATGTGGGCACTCAATACTACGCTCGGCTGGTTGTAATACGCCTGAGAGCGCTTCGCACCGCACCCTATAAACGAAAGTACGATAGTACAAAGTGCGATGTACAAAGGGAATCTTTTCATAATGCTTTTCAATTTAAATGATTACGGTTTTTTAGAATCCGGAATTAAGTCCACGGATAATACCGGCTGCCTCCAGTGCTTTGCGAAGGTCATCCTTGCGAACACTGACAAGCACGCCTACTTTGTACTCCCTGCCTACTCTCACGGTTTCCGTCGTACCACCCATGATGGATGCATATTTCTGGAATTCACCACCATCGGCAAAGAAACTGTCGAAATAGGTCTTAAACTGCGTCTCTGCTCCCGGGTCGCTGGCCAGCGGACGTTGAGATACACAACCTTGACCGCCGCCGTAACCTTTGAAGATAACTCCGTGTACAGCATTCTTGCGGCATTGGTTCTCTGCTACACCGGGGTGCTTGCTATAGGTCCACACCTTAACCAGATAAGTGCCTTGAATGGCATTGCCGCCGCACTCAATCTCATAACGGAATTGTTTCGTGTCTGCGTTGGCTTGTTTCTGACGAAGCGAACGACACGATGGTAGACACATTACTACTACAAGTAGCGAAAGAAGAATTTTTTTCATACGTCTTGTATTTTTTAGGGTTAATATTATTCTTACCGCAAGGGTATGTTTTATTCAAACATCATACACACGCCTACTTGGCTATAGTTGGCTATCGAGCGGAACTGGCCGTATGGGCAATTGCCGTGATAGACGCGGAGACCTAAGGCGAAGCGCGAGAAATAACCATCATAATTCGGGGTGTTATACCGCGCTCCAAGGAATATATTATAGGTAAAGACACGTCTGTCTTTTTGCAATCGTTTCGGATTATCGGTCGCGAGCACACTCAGGTCATATCCGTAGCACTCGCGATTTCGAACCTCTACAGACGCAACACCCTGAAAGCCGTGTTTGCTCGTCGGAGACTGGTATTGGTACTGCAGATATAGTTCCCATGGATTCCTCTTGAAGTAAGGCACAAATTCCGTGCCATTCGGGTCCACAATAGAGGCATCGCCGGCATCGGGGTCCATATTGAACCAACCGCCGTGCCATAGCAGCATCAGACCAAGACGGATACAATGGTTCTCAGCATAGCGGTCTTCCGCCTCATTGATGGTGAAAACAAATTCGGTATAGTTATAGGATACATTGACACGCCGCAGAGCATAGCCGCGGTCAATAACGCGTATCTGCAACTCATCGCCGATATGCGTGCTCTCATGCTTGAACGGGCTCCATTGAACGGAGTAGTTGCGCAGAAAACCTTTACGGACGCGGTGCAGAAATGTGGCAGTCGGCAAACCTATGCGGTAATCGACATCCACGATAGGCGAGGTGCGAAAATCAAACAAATCCATCCAAATATTGGCACTCAGCGCCATCGTCACCGCCAGCGCATAAGTGGAATCCTTGAGATTGCCGCACCAGATAGGCAGATTGATTCCAAAAACACCCATCGTCTGCCAGCGATACGGAGCGTTGGTATGATTGCCCCAATCGTACACCGGCCGATTGGTGGCATAAGGAATGTCTAATCGTACGAAATTAGGGTGCATGTCTGCGTACAAACTGTGTGCAAACTGCGGGTAACGGAACCAACCGCGCCGACAAGGCGTAGCGCCCGTATTGCGCAAAGAATCGAGTCCACGACCAATACCGGCCGTGGACTCTGCGCATAGCGTTACCGCCATGAGTACCATCATACTTATGAGCGATAACCGTTTCATCAATTAAAATTTGTAGCGAACTCCGAGGGTGATACCTTCGTAAAGACCAGCGGTGTTGAAGCCAACACCAATTCCGCCCTGGCCGTCACCAAGCAGACCAACGCCGATTACAGGACGCCAGTCCAAAGACAGCTGGAACGGGAACCAGAAGTCATACTCGATACCGAAATGACCTGCTACACCTACATAACCCAGATTGGCTCCGAAGAAATAACCACCGGCACCACCGACACCCATGTACCAGTGCCACTCACCCTTGTTATTCCAAGGAACAGGGGCATTGAACGGATCAATCCAGTCGTACGTTACGATACCACTGAGACCCCAAGCCTGAGCGCGACCTACAGCGATAGGAGTGTAAACAGATACATCCAGCATGTTTGCCTCACCGAAACCGTGTTGATAACTGAAACCAAGGCTACCACCGAGGTTTGCACCAATTGCACGAGGTTGTGCATAAGCCGTGATGCTTGCAAGGGCAAGAACGGCTACAAAAAGAATCTTTTTCATTGTTTTACCTTAAAATTTAATATTGTTTGTTATTACTTGTTAAGTGCGAGTGCTACATTTACTGCGCAAGCTACGGTGCATCCTACCATCGGGTTGTTACCGATACCCAGGAAGCCCATCATCTCTACGTGTGCCGGAACGGAGCTCGAACCTGCAAACTGTGCGTCGCTGTGCATACGGCCGAGGGTATCGGTCATACCATAGGATGCAGGACCTGCAGCCATATTATCAGGGTGCAAGGTACGACCTGTACCACCACCGGAAGCAACCGAGAAGTACGGTTTGCCGGCAAGGATACGCTCTTTCTTGTACGTACCTGCTACCGGGTGCTGGAAGCGCGTCGGGTTCGTCGAGTTACCGGTGATGGAAACATCCACATTCTCGTGCCAGAGGATAGCTACACCCTCACGAACATCGTCTGCGCCGTAGCAGTTCACTTTTGCACGCGGACCATTCGAGTACGCTTTCTTACGAACGATTTTCAACTCGCCCGTGAAATAGTCGAACTCGGTCTGCACGTATGTGAAACCGTTGATACGGCTGATGATCATAGCAGCGTCTTTGCCCAGACCGTTCAGAATGCAGCGAAGCGGGTTCTTGCGAACTTTGTTCGCCATCTCGGCAATCTTGATTGCACCTTCAGCAGCAGCGAACGACTCGTGGCCTGCCAGGAAAGCAAAGCACTGGGTCTCCTCGCGGAGCAGACGAGCTGCCAAGTTACCGTGACCGATACCTACCTTGCGGTCGTCAGCTACAGAACCGGGGATACAGAATGCCTGCAGACCGATACCGATAGCCTCAGCGGCGTCAGCGGCGTTCTTGCAGCCTTTCTTCAGCGCGATTGCGGTACCTACTACGTAAGCCCATTTCGCGTTCTCAAAACAAATACGTTGGGTCTCCTCGCAGGTCAGATAAGGATCGAGGCCGTATTGCTCGCAAATCTGGTTAGCCTCCTCGATGGAAGCGATA